>JAJDAM010000339.1 GCA_029261905.1 Deltaproteobacteria bacterium | reverse complement strand
TGATCAACAACGCGGGCATCCTGCGCGACAAGACCTTTGCGAAGCTCGAGCCCAAAGACCTCGAGATCGTGTTGGACGTGCACCTCAAGGGTGCGTTCTATGTGACGCAACCGGCTTTCAAGTCGATGAAAGAAAACAACTACGGTCGGGTCGTGTTCGCTGCATCGGGTGCCGGGATCTTCGGCAATTTCGGACAGACGAACTACGGTGCGGCCAAGATGGGCCTCGTGGGTCTGTCCAACGTGCTGGCCGTCGAGGGCGCCAAGTACAACATCAAGTGCAACGTGATCGCACCCATCGCGAAGACACGTCTCACGGAGTCGCTGCTGGGGCCCATGGCTGATGCACTCGATCCCGAGTTCGTGACGCCGTTGGTCTCGTACCTGGTCAGCGAGAGTTGCGAGCTGACCCACGAGATCTTCGACGTGGGTGGCGGGCGCTACGCGCGGATCTTCATCGGACTGGCGAAGGGCTGGACCGCGCCGAAGGGTGGAGCGCCCAGCATCGAAGCGATTCGCGACAATATGGATTCGATCCGTGAAACCGAGGGTTATTCGATTCCCGCAAGCATCGCCGACGAGATGAAGGCGATCGCGGAGAGCATGAAGGCCTGACGAGGAGCCAACGCGCAGCCGCCTGGCCTGTGTGTCGTTTGTAGTACGGGCCCCGAGGGAGACCTCGGGGCCCGTTTTGATTGGTTCGCGTTGCGTTATTCGACGCTGATGGTCGCCTTTTCGATGACGAGCTTCTCGGTCGGTGTTCCGCGTCCGCGGCTTCCCGCTTTTTCCAGTTTCTCGACCGAATCCATACCGTCGACGACTCCGCCGAATACGGTGTGTTTTCCGTCGAGGTGCGGGGTCTTGACGAAGGTGAGAAAGAACTGACTCCCGTCGGTGTTGGGTCCGGCGTTTGCCATGCTGAGGATTCCCGGCTTGTCGTGCTTCCGACCGCCCTCGAACTCACCCGCATACTTGTAGCCTGGACCACCGCGCCCGGTACCGGTCGGATCACCGCCCTGCGCCATGAAACCCGGAATCACCCGGTGGAAGATGATGTCGTCGTAGAACCCGAGACGTGTGAGATAGATCGTGCTCGATACGTGCATCGGAGCGCTGTCCGGGTAGAGCTGGATCTTGATCATCCCCTTGTTCGTGTCGAGGTTCCAGAAATAACTCTTGCCGCTCGCGAATTCGACCATCGGCGGCTTCTTGAGTTTGCTCTTCCAATTACCGGTTTTTTCGACGTTCTGCTCGACGATGAAAGCGTCGATTGCCGGAATGGCTTTGTCGGCCGATTCTTCGGCTCCGACCGAGCATGCGATCAGACACACCGAGACCAGTAGTGTCGCGCTCAGGTTTGCAAGCTTACTCATGGGCTGATTCCTCCAAGTGAATTGATCCAATACGCTGATCGACGCCATCCCCAGACGGGGTGTCATTCGGTGCCGAGGGGGCTCTTCCAGGTATTCCAATAGGTGATGTGTTCGGGTGGGCGACGCTCGGCCTGCTTGAACTCGTCGCCGATCGTGTACGCGACCGGAAGCAACGCGCACTGCGTGACGTCGCTCGGGATCTCCAGGATCTTTGCAGCTTCGTCGGCAAAGGCCAGGTGAAGTGTCGTGATCACCGTACCCAGGCCGCGCGAGCGCAGCGCCAGCTGGAAGCTCCAGATGGCGGGGAACACCGAACCGAAGAATCCGGCGGCCATCGCAGACGGCACGCCGTCGGGCAGTTTGCCCTTCAAGCACGGAATCACGTGGACCGGAACTTCGTGCAGATGCTCGACGAGGTAGTTGGCCGAGTCCAGCACGCGTGCGGTTTGCAGGTGGCCCGAGGCTTCGGCTTGTTTCTTCCCCTGGCTCAGGTATTCGGCTCCCGCTTTTCTGTAGAGCTCTGCCAGGGCCAGGCGTTTGTCGGGATCCGTCACGACCATCCAACGCCAGCCTGGGCTGTTCGAGCCGGTCGGGGCTTGTTGCGACAGCCGGATGCAGTCGAGCACGACCTGTGGCGGAACGGGTCGAGTCAGGTCCAGTCGCTTTCGGACGGCACGGGTCGTCGTCAGCAGTCGGTCGGTGGTCTCCAAATCAAAGGACATTCTCGTTTCTCCAGTCGGCGCATCGGTTCGCCCGTTCAGCCGATCGTTCAGATCGATCGAATGGGCGGATTCGGCCGAACGATGGCGACCCGATCAGGACGCCTGGCCGAGCAGCGCCTCGAGATCGGGCCACTCGATGGCGCTCTGGGCAGCGAACGCGTGAATCAACAGTGCTCGATCTTCATCGTCGTCTTTGGCGCAGAATTCGTCTCGGGCCTTTGCGAGCGCAGCGGCGTCCGGCGCCACGGGATCATCATCTTTCAGTGTACCCTCGTCGTGTTCGATTCCGAGCGCGTCCAACCATTCGATCAGCAGCTCCTTTCGACACTCGAGGAAGTACATCGCCAGCATTTCTTCGGCGATCGCGTTCGCGACCACTCGTGACAGCGCGCGACGGACGGCCAGGGCCTGTTTTTCCAGCGGCTGCTTCTGTAGATAGACCGGCCGCGCGTTCATCGCCGCGCTGGCGACGACCAGCGCCTGCTTGAACATCTGTGGCGAACTCTTCGAGAGTCCCTGCATGACTGCCTGGGCGCGGTCACCGGACATCGCCGCAAACACCTGGTAGGACCGCATCTTTTTCACTCCCCTTCGGATCTTCGGTTTTGTAGCACCCCGGCCACGGGATCGCCTGAACGCAACACCCCGATCCGGTCACCAAAGACCGCACCAAAGAACAAGCGTCCGTCGAAATGCGCGACCGACGCGGCGGCGCCGAGCACGCCTCCGTCGTGACGCAGCCGTTCCTGGACGCGCAAAGAGTCGGGCTCGATTTCGAATAGCGACCAGGCGGTCCGGCAAGGTCGCCTCCCGGCCGAGCACGCGACGAACCCCAGGCCCTGCCGATGGCTGATCGCGTAAATGGTCCCGTCCGGGCTCCACGAGAGGTTGTCCGGATGCCCCTCGATCGATACATCGCGTCTGCCGCCGTCCCGTCGGGTCGCGCTGATGGATCCCGCGCCGGTCTGTGCGAAGTAGACGGCATCCGTCGATTGAAGCAAGCCGTTCGCGCCGGCCGCCTGGGTGTTGACGACGGTTTCCCAATCCCGGCCGGGGAGCTTTTGCAGAACCTCGCCTGTGGTTCCTCCGAGGCCCGCGACGACGCTGTAGAACACGGCCCCCAGCGCGGACTGCGTCGGTCGATACCGTGTCGTGAGCACGGCCCCCTGCGCCGTGACGAGGACGTCGTTCGCGCTCGTGCGAGGCGGCAGGCGCAGGCACCCGAGCCAACGGGCGCTCAACGGGCTGTTTTCGGTTCGCCGCAATTCGAAGACTTCGATCGCTTCCCGCGCGCCATGAGATACGACCGCGAGGATTGCGGTTCCATTCCCGGCTGCATGGGCCCCGATACCGTGTGGCGCGAAGCGAGCGGTTTCGGGTGGGGTTTGGCAGTCGGTGTCGAGCCAGCCGGGAGGTGGACCGCCGCTTTGCGCGCCCGGTCCGGTCGCTTCACTCGGCCACAGGCGGATCGGTGTTGGCGATTCGGCGCGTAGATCGATGGCCGAAATCGAACCGGGCCGTTCGGCGTGGTGGCTCATCTCGCTGACGATCAGTGCACCTAACGAGCCGACTGCCTCGACGTCTTCGGGGTTCTGAAAGCCGCAGATGGTACCGAGTTCACCGAGCGGAGGGTTTGGGTTGCAGGGGGCGAAGGGCTCTCCGACACATCCGAGCAAAATGCAAGATGCCGCTCCGACGGCGGTTCTGAGCCAAACTCCATACGCGGAACGGATCGTTGGTGGATGCGAGCGTCGCGGCCATTCGCGTTTCGGCATCAACGAACGGTCGATGAGGGTCGCGCTGCGCGGCCCGCAGTCCAGGCGCTGCGCATCGCGAAACCGGTGGCCAACACGATGGCGGCGGCCAACGCCGAATGCAGACCGGTTATTTCGACTGGCACCGCCGTGAGGACGTTCGCGATCCCGACGCCGACCTGCGCGAGGCCAATCCCAAGCACGATGACCGTGGGACGCCGCAGGTTGGGATCGCCGCGGCTTACCCATGCGGCGATCGCGAACGAGCCGATCAGCAGATAGCCGTTCATCCGATGCAACAAGTGCAGCCCAACGTTGCCCTTCCAGGTAGGAAAGTAGCTGCCGCCGTTGCACGTGGGCCATTCGGGGCAGGCCATGGCCGCGTACTGCGACGAAACCAATCCTCCGAGCACGAACTGCACGAAAAGCAGTGCCGCACCGACGGTGATCCAGACTTTCGATCCGGTCGACACGTTTCGCGGCGCCGAGCGGCCCGTGCGAACATCGCGCAGTGACAACGCGATGAGAAAACAGGTCAGCGCGAAGCTGTTGCCGATGACGAGGTGCGCCGTGACGGTCCAGGCGGCGAGCTTGAGCCAGACCGTGAGAGCACCGAGCAGGATTTGAATGGCGAGCAACACCGCGGCGACCACGATCAGAGGCCGAACAGCGCTTCGCCAGTCGGTGAGTCGCCAGGCGGCGATCACGAGCAACCCGAAGAAAATCGAAACGCTTCCGGCCACGAGTCTGTGCGACCATTCGAACGCGATCTTGAGGTCCATTTGCGGGACGAAATTGCCGAAACACAGCGGCCAGTCAGGACACGCGAGTCCCGCGCCGTGGGCTCGAACCAGCGCACCGAGAACGATCAGCCCGAGGGTGAGCGCGACCAGCGTGCCGAAACCCACTGCCAGTTTGCGAAATGCAGGATCGTCGGTCGGATTCGGATTGATTTCGTCGAGCACTTGATTGGACCTTTGGATGGACGCGCGTCTTCGATTCGTCACGGGCAAGTCGTGCCGAAAGCGCTTCGAGTTGCACTCTCGCTACCGCACCCTGCCCAATGGCTGGTCCGGCGCGAACCTGATGGAAGTTGCTGAAAGCTGTTGGAGGTGCCGACCGTAGCAGCCGAAATGCGATCCCTGCCGAAGGTTCGAAAGAAGGGCGGGACCTCGCGCCCGCAGGGCCTATTGTGCCGGATCCGCAGCGAAATTGGCCTTCATTGCCCACTTCGCGCGTCCTGGTGCGAACTGCCCCAGAGCCGCCGGAGTGCTTCAGATTGGGGTTCGTTTCGTCGATAATTGAGCCATCATGGCGGCAATGCCCCTCGAACAAACACGCAACGATGACCCGCGCAAGCTCCGAGACCTTCTCGAGCGAGTGGCAAAACTCGCCGGGGAACACCGGCTCACCTCGGTGGTGGTCGGGATGTCGGGTCTCGAGAGTGATCTGCTGTTTCCCGAGGTGGTCGACTACGTGGGTAGCGCGCTGCGTGTTGATGACAGCATCTTCCGGATGACACGGAATCGGGCGATTTTCTTTCTTGCTGACGCAGATGAGATGCAGGCATCGGAAATCATGGACCGCGTAATCAGCGGTTTCCATGAGCGGTTCGCGACGACCCAGAAAACCCTGGTGTCGCTGTCCTACTTCGAAGTGACGCCCGAAGCGAACGACGTGAGCGTGAAGACGGTTCTCCCCGCGCTTTTCGCGCCACCCGCTGGGAGCCACTGAGCACTCGGACTTCGGCTGGGTCTCTGGCCCAGGTTCCGAGGTCAGCCGAGTTCCGCTTCGAGGGCCGTTTCGACTTCGGTATGGGCGAACTCGAAGCCGAGATCGAGTGCGGCTTTCGGGATGCACAGCCGGCTGCCGAGCAGTTCGTCGCTCAGCTCGCCTAGCATCAGCTGCAGCGCGAATGCCGGAACCGGAAGCCAGCAGGGACGAGATAGAGCCTGCGCGATGGCGGTCGAGAGCTGGGAGTTGCGGACGGGGTTGGGCGCGACTGCATTGACCGGGCCCGTGAACCGGTTGTCGTTGAGGATTCGGTCGATCAGCCCGACCAGATCATCGATGTGAATCCACGGTACCCACTGTGTGCCGGGCCCCATCCGTCCGCCAAGACCGGCGCGAAACGGAAGGGCCATCATCGGAAGTGCGCCGCCGTTTCGGGCGAGAACGATTCCGATCCGGAGTGTCACCACGCGAATGCCACTCGATTCGGCACAGCGCGCAGCCTCTTCCCACTGCCGACACACATCTGCCAGGAATCCATTTCCCGCGGCGGCCGACTCGTCGAGCGGTTCCTCGCCTCGCGATCCATAGAAGCCGACGGCTGAAGCGCAGACGAGCGTCGAGGGTCGCTGTTCTGGATGCAGCGATTCGATTGCGGAGACGATCGAACGCGTCGATTCGACGCGGCTCGCGACGATCCGCTCTCGGCGTGATGCAGTCAGGCGTCCGCCGAACACCGGCTCTCCCGATAGATGGACGACCGAAGAACACTCACGCAGCACTTCGGTGGGCAACTGCAGGCCATTCCATTGCGACGACTCACACAATGGGTTCGTCGGTTGCGCGGATGATCGACTGAGGCACCGGGTGGCGACGTCGTTCCGGCTCAGTCGGTCTACGAGTTGGCGACCGACCAGCCCGGTCGCTCCCGAGATCAGAACCCGATCGGTCATGGGTGGTGGGCCGGCGCGAACGCTTCGAACGTGGCGTCAACGCTGCGGGGATCTGCGGTCAGCGGAGAGATGACCGGAGTCGTGACACCTGCTTCGACGAACGCGGCGACTTGTTCCCGACACTGCTCGGCGGATCCAAGGATCGTGACCCGATCCACGAGGTCGTCTGTCATCGCTTCGGCCGTCGCCTTCCGATCGCGGTTGGTAAACGCTGTCGCAACCTGCTCGGCCTCCTGCTCGAAACCGCACCAGGCGAAGAATTTGTTGTAGACCGGCGCTGCGATATACGATCCGAAGGCCATTCGGACCAGATTGCGAGCGGCAGGTATGTCATCGGTCACGGCCACCTGGAAACGGCAGACGATCTCGTCTCCACGGGCATCCCGATCGACCTTCGCGGCACCTGCGTGGTAGGCCGCAAGGATCTGCGGCGTCGCGGTCAGCGGAAACAGATTGACGATCAGCCCATCAGCGATCTTTCCGGCGGCCTGCAACATCTTCTCGCGCAGGCCCGCGAGGTAGATGGGAACGGGTTTGCTCGGAACCGTTCCCAGCCTGAAATTCTTCGATTGCAGCGTGTTGCCCCTGAAGTCGGTCTTTTCACCCGCCAGTGCCTGGCGGAGCACAGCGACCGAGTCGCGCACCCGGGTCAGTGGCAGCTCGAACGGGATTCCGTGCCAGTCGCGAATGATCGCGTGACTCGAGGAACCCAACCCGAGTATGAAGCGGTCGTCCGACAGCTGCGCGACGGTGCCTGCAGCCATAGCCAGTACCGCGGGGGTGCGGTTGTAGACTGGCACGATCGCGGTTCCGATCCCGATTCGTTCGGTTGCGCTCGCGATGGCTCCAGCGAGCGCAAACGAATCGGGTCCGCTGGTTTCGGCGAGCCAGACTGCTTCGTATCCCCATTCCCGTTCGGCGCGCTGCGCGAGTTCGACGCAGCGCGTTGCGGTCGCAAACGGGGCCGGAAGCGAGATCGCGAGCTTACCGAGATTCATCAGCGCGGTGGCATTCGAATCGCGCCGTCCAACCGGATCGTCTCACCGTTGAGCATCGGGTTCTCGACGATCTGACAAGCCAGCTGTGCATATTCGGTCGGGTTCCCGAGACGCGGCGGAAACGGCACGGTGGCACCCAGCGCTTTGCGGGCCTCGTCGGGCAGCCCCATCAGCATCGGGGTTTCGAATAAGCCGGGCGCGATCGTGCAACAGCGAATTCCGTGCCGGGCCAGGTCTCGCGCAATCGGGAGCGTCATCCCGACGACGCCCCCTTTGGACGCAGAGTAGGCGGCCTGGCCGATCTGCCCCTCGAAAGCGGCGACCGAAGCCGTGTTGACGATGGCTCCGCGTTCGCCCCCAGCGTTCGGTTCGTTGTCGGCCATTCGGGACGCGGCGAGCCGGATCGCGTTGAAGGTTCCGATCAGATTGACCTGCACGGTCTTCGTGAACAATCCGAGGTCGAACGGTTCGTTGTTCTTCCCCACCGTTCGCGACGCGCTGCCGATTCCGGCGCAGTTCACCAGGATGTGCACGCCTCCGAAGGCTTGCACGGCGCCATCGACGACCGCCGTCATTTGCGGCTCGTCGGTCACATCGGTCTCGACGAAGATGGCGTCTCCGCCGATTTCGGCGGCAATCTCCGCACCGCGTGATCTTGCCAGGTCGGCGATTGCGACGCGAGCGCCGCGTTTGGCGAGCGCACGTGCCGTGGCCTCACCGAGCCCCGAACCTCCGCCGGTGATGATGGCGCCAGCTCCATGGATATCCATTCCTTACCTCCCAGGCGATTTCCCAGCCAGCATACCGCTCAGTCCGACGCGAGCGCATCGGCCAATCGTCGGCTCCACGGCCCCGCTGCACCGTTTCCGACCGGTGTGCCATCGATTCGGGTGATCGGCTTGGCACCCCGAACCGCATTGATCGCGATCAACTCGTGGACGTGCGCGAGTTCAGCGACCGACACGGCGCTCTGGCGGATCTCGGGGACCCTCTCTAGACAGACCTCTCGGGCGATCCCGGCGAGCGCGCCGCTTTCCAGCGGTGGTGTCACGGCTGTTCCATCGCGAAGTACGCAAATCAGGTTGCTGCGTGCACCCTCTACCAGCTGCTGCGCTGCGTCGGCGAGAATCGCTTCGTCGACCCCCGCATTGCGGGCCGCTTCGGTAGCCAGCGCGAGCGTGAGCCGACCCGAGACCTTGAGTCCGCCCAAGGGGGATGGGCCAGGGTGGAGAAGCGTGACCCGCGTGGCCGACCACTCGTCGGGGTCGACGCCGAGTTCTCTCGGGATCCCGATCAAGCGCAGTCCGCTCGAGTCCCGACTCACCTGCAATCGGATGATGCCTTCCCCGTCTGCGAACGCAGCGTCAGCCAACTCCTCGAGTCCGGCGAGCACGCGGGCCGCGTCCAACGAGCCGAGCCCGAGAACCCGAGCTCCGGTTCGAAGTCGCGCGACATGTCGATCTGCGAAGCGCGGACGCCCTGCAGCAATTCGAGCCGTCGAATAACAGCTCCGCCCCTCGCGGTACGCACTGTCGTCCGCGCGCAGGATTGCGACGTCTGCCGATACGATCTTGCCATCGACCCACAGGATCGGTCGAAGAGGCGGACCTGTAGTGTCGGTCGCGACCCTCGCGCTTCGATCAGGATCCGATCGGGTCAGCTTCAGCGGTCTTTGATCGGAGTGTAGTGGGTCTCGGTCGGCCCGGTGTAGATCTGACGCGGCCTGCCGATCTTGAAATTCGAATCGCCGTGCAATTCCATCCACTGCGCGATCCACCCGGGCAGCCGGCCGATTGCAAACATCGCCGTGAACATGTTCGACGGAATCCCGATGGCGTTGTAGATCACGCCGGAATAGAAGTCGACGTTGGGGTAGAGCTTGCGGGATACGAAGTATTCGTCGGACAGTGCGATCTCTTCGAGTTCGACCGCGATCTCGAGCAGCCTCGTGCGCGCACCCAGTTTGTCCAGGACTTCGCGACATGCACCCTTGATGATCTTCATCCGCGGGTCGAAATTCTTGTAGACGCGATGGCCGAAGCCCATCAGCCGTGCGGTGTCATCACCCGCTTTGGCCCGTTCCACGAATTCGCGGGCACTGATACCCTGATCGCGAATGCTCGCGAGCATCTCGATGACTTCCTGATTTGCACCGCCGTGGCTCGGGCCCCAGAGAGCTTGGATGCCGGACGAGATCGCGCTGAAGAGATTCACCATCGACGATCCCACCAGCCGCACTGTGCTGGCCGAGCAGTTCTGTTCGTGATCGGCGTGAAGGATCAACAACAGATCGAGCGCATTTCTGATGACTGGATCGACCTCGTACTCGTCGCACGGGGTTCCGAACAGCATGTACAGGAAGTTGCCCACGTAATCGAGTTCGTTTCGCGGATACATCATCGGCTGGCCGATCGAATGCTTGTACGCGTAGGCGGCCATCGTCGGCAGCTTCGCGATCAGGCGATGCACGGCGATCTCGACCTGGCGCGGGTCGCGCGGATCGAGACAGTCGGGGTAGAACGTGGACAAGGCACCGACTGCCGCCGAACAGGCGGCCATGGGATGGGCATCCTTCGGCAGTGCGCCGAAGAACCGCTTGAAATCTTCGTGCAGCATCGTGTGGAGAGTGATCGACTCGGTGATGTTCGCGAGGTTGTCTGCGGTGGGCAGGCTGCCGTAGACCAGCAGGTAGGCGACCTCGAGGAAGGTGCTGTGATCGGCGACTTCTTCGATCGGAATCCCCCGGTAGCGCAAGATGCCTTTGTCGCCGTCGATGAACGTGATGCTGCTCATGCAAGAGCCGGTATTCGCATAACCGGGGTCGAGGGTGATGACCCCCGACTGATTCCGGAGCTTGCTGATATCGATCGCGCGTTCGCCCTCCGAACCCTCGATGATAGGCAGCTCGTACGTCTTGCCGTCGATCCTGAGTTCAGCCATTTCTGCCATCGAGGCTCCTCCAGAGAGAACCGTCGAGCGGCGCCGTAGGGAAAGACGTCCAACGGATCCGTCGAATCGGGTCAGTGTTGTGGCGCGCAAATCAGACTCGGGGTGCGCGCAAGGGAGCCGTTAACCTAGCGAAATCCCGGTTCTCCCGACAGATCGCGGGCTGCTTGTTTTCGCTGCATTCCACCGGAAAAGGCCAACAGAAACGGCCAATGGAATGTCCAGCCGAAATGTACGCATTTTCTGGAACAGCAGCGGACGGCACGGAGATTCGAACCGCGCTGGCCATCATTCCCCGGCGTGGTCCAACGGGGCTTCGGGACCTCACTTGATTGGCCGGCTCCGTCCTTGGTTGCGAACAGATCTACGTAGTACTCTCCTGGTTACGGAGGCTCAACATGCAAGACAGTGATCCGGTCGCAGACCTCAAGGGCGCGCTCGCCGAACAGACCGTCAAGGCGCACGAAATCTCGCAACGACTCGACGCACTGAATCACGGGGCTCGCGTCACGGCGATCCGCTCCTTGAATCGGACCGAGCAACGAAAGCTGTATGAAGCGGTCGATGGATTTCGGCCGATCACGTTGACGGATCTCGTGCCCTCGACCTGTGAAGATTTCGAGACCGTGCGCCATTTCGGAAAGAACACGCTCCCCGCC
>JAJDAM010000338.1 GCA_029261905.1 Deltaproteobacteria bacterium | reverse complement strand
ATCGCGGAGATACTCGGCGTAGAATCCGAGCGCCTGTCGGATTTCAAACGCTGGTCGGACAGCATCGTGCACGTGGCCAGCGGCGCGGGCCGTGAGAACCGGTTCAGTCGCGAATTCCAGGACGTGTTCATCGACTTCTCGAACTATCTGAACCGGATGGCGCGCCAGCGCAAGAAGGACCCGCGAGACGACCTGATCAGTACCATCGTCAGCGCGGCCGATGGTGAAACGGCGCTGTCGGTTCGCGAGGTCATTCAGTTCGCGCTGCTCCTGCTGGTCGCGGGTAACGAGACCACGACGAACCTGATCGGCAACGGCACCCACGCTCTGCTCGCCCACCCAGAGCAGCTCGATCGAGTGGTGAAAGACCCGGATCTGGTACCCAGCCTGATCGAGGAGACGCTTCGCTATGACGCGCCGATCCAGATCGTCTTTCGCACCGCCACCGAAGACGTCGAAATTCACGGCACCGCGATCCGAAAGGGAGACATCGTCGGCGCGCTGATCGGCTCCGCGAATCGCGACGAGCGACATTTCCCCGATCCGGACGACTTCGACGTCACTCGCGACCCGAAAGCGCACGTCGGTTTCGGATTCGGCCACCATTTCTGCCTCGGCGCGTCGCTGGCACGACTCGAAGCCCGCGCGGCGTTCGAAGCCATCATCCCAGAACTTTCCGGCTTCGCTCGCCCGACCGCCGAGATGCCGATGGTCGACTCCTTCCTGGTGCGCGGCCGGAGTCGAATCGAACTCGAACGGGCCAACTGAGTTCGAGTTCCGATCGCCGGGATCGGTAGACAGGCTAGGGTCTGGACCCAACCGCCTCGGGCCACCGACCAATGGAATCACACAACGGAGCCGACGGGCTCCTCGAGCGAATGAACAGCTGGTTCGCCGAACTCGCGGGGTGGTGCTTCGATCGGCGCTATCTCGTTTCCGGACTCTGTCTGGCGTTGTTCGTCGGGAGCGGCTTGATTGCCAGCCAGGTCGGGACCGACGCCAGCTTCGAAGCCTACTTCGACGAAACCGACACCACCTTCCTTGCGTACGAAAGCTACCGCGACGACTTTGGCTCTGACGAAGTTGCGTACATCGGCTTCGAGCTTCCGAATCTCGAGCATGGCCCCTGGAACGTCGATGCGATGGAGGCACTGGTCTCACTGACCGAGGCACTCGAGGACGAAGTGCCTTTCGTCTATTCAGTGACGACCTTGGCCAACGCAGAGCTGACGGTGGGTTCCGAAGACGGCATCGACATCAGCGAGATTCGCGATGCGATGCCACTCACCCAGGCCGAGTTGCTCGCGCTGCGCGACGTCTATCTCGGCAAGCCGCTACTCGTAGGGGGGATCATCAACGAGGAAGCCGATTTCGGCTCGATCATGATCAAGATGGATCGATCGAGTACGGATCCGCCGGACGAAATCGTCTGGGATCCAGAGAAGGGCGACGAACTCGAGAACCTCTACCCGCAGGTTTCGGACGCGAAGATCACCGAAATCCTGGCTCGGCCCGAATACTCGAGCTTCGAGTTCTTCCTCTCCGGAGACGTACCACTCAACGCCTACTTCAATCGGATTCTGTTCGTCGAGCCCTTCGTACTGCTGCTGATCGAACTCGCGGTGATTTCGATCGTGCTACTGATCGCTTTCCGTTCGCTCGTGAGCGTGATTACGCCGGCCCTCGTCATGGTCCTCACGATCACGATGACGGTCGCATTGATGGCCCTGCTGGGATTCAAGATCGACTTGTCGTTTTCTTCGGCACCGACGCTACTGATGGCGATCGGCGTCGCCCACTCCGTACACATCCTCTCGGAGTTCCGCTCGCGCTTCTTCGCGCTGCGCGATCGCCGCGAGGCGCTCCGACAGACCCTCTACCTGGTAGGCGTTCCGTGCTTGCTGACTGCTGTCACTACCGCGGTGGGATTCGCGGCGATGAGCTTCGTCCCGATCAAGAGCATCGCAGAGGGTTCGGTCTACAAGGCCTTCGGTGTCCTTGCGGCGTTCTTTCTGTCACTGACGTTGTTGATGTCGCTGCTCTCGTTTGGCCGAAAAGAACCTCGCCACTCGGTTGCTCCTCTCGCCGATGTTTCAGCGAAGGGCGGTCGCTGGATTCAAGGTGGCCTCCGTTGGGCGGCGCAATTCAACATCGATCACACCCGATTGCTCATCGGCGTGTTCTCCTTCTTCATCGTCGTTTTCGGAATCGGTGCAAGCCGGGTGATCGCCGACAGCAATTGGCTCAGTGACTTCTGGCCGAGTTCGGCCCTCCATCAGAACATCGTTCGGGTCGACGACGAGCTGGGCGGATCGACCAACATCATCTACTTGTTCGACGCCAAAGAGCCGGACGCGATCCAGAAGCCCGCGGTTCTGCGAGAAATCGAGCGCGTTCAGAATCTCGCCGACGAGGAGAGCTGGCTCGTTCGCAAGAGCTACTCGATTGTCGACATCGTGAAGGACCTGAACCAGTCCTTTCACGGCGACGATCCCGCGTTTTACCGTATCCCCGATTCCCACGAGGCCGTCGCACAGCTGTTGCTGCTCTACGAATTTTCCGGTGGCGAAGAAACCGAAGAGTACGTGTCCTCCGACTATCGCCACGCCAACCTGGAACTTCGTCTTCGACTCGCGCCCACATCGGAAACGGCGAATCTCGTCGACAAACTGAATCGCAGCCTTTCCGAGCGCCCGCTCGAAGTGACGACCTCGAGCGTGACGGGAATCGGCGCGCTGTGGATCAAACTGATGGACTACATCGTTTCGAGCCAGATCCAGGGGATCGTGATCGCGGTCTCGGTCATCACGTTGATCATGATCGCGATCTTCCGTTCCGCCAAAATCGGGTTGATCTCGATGGTTCCGAACCTGGCCCCCATCGTGCTGGCACTCGGAGCAATGGGCTGGTTGGGCATCTCGCTCGACTACAACAAGGTCACGATCGCGGCCGTCGCGCTCGGCATCTCGGTGGACGACACGATCCACCTGATGTCCCGGTTCCATCACGAATTCGGGAGACACCGCAACTACCGGCGAGCGCTGCACGCGGCTCTCGCCGATGTGGGACGCGCGCTGGTGATCACGTCCATTGCGTTGGTGTTGGGCTTCCTTGTACTGATGGCGTCTGAACTGCGCTCACAAGCCTACTACGGGATGTTGCTGGCCGGAGCACTGGTGACGGCACTGATCGCGGACTTCTTCTTCATGCCATCGCTCGTACTCTGGCTGGAGCCCTTCGGACCTGAAGAAGAGCTGGCGGACGGAAGGCCTCGAGAATCAGACCAGCAGCAGTGGACCGGCCCGGAGCAGACCACGGGGCGCTGACGACAGATCACTCACCAAGAACCGCCCGAAAAAGACCATTGGGATCGGGCCCGACACAGGTTTCACTCGTCGGGAATCAGGTTCCCGGGATTCATGATCCCCTGCGGGTCGAGAGCGTCCTTGATGCTGCGCAGAAGCGAAACTCCGGTGACGCCGAGGTCGTGGACCAGATACGACTTTCGCAGACGTCCCGCACCATGATGATGCGCCACGCCACCACCGCAGCGCGCAGTCGCCTCCATCACCCGATGCCAGCAGTCGAGATAGGTCGCTTCCATATCCGCAGAGTCTTCGTGACGCGCAACGAACGTGAAGTAGAGATTGATGCCGGTGCGGTAGACGTGTGAGCTGTGGGCCGACGCGATCACGATCGCGTCGAGCTCGCGAAGGCTTGCCGTCGCTGCTTCGTAGACCGCCTCGATTCGGCTCCACGGTGCCGACACCTCGATCGTGTCGGCGACCAGATTCCTTTCGAACAGCTGGCTCCACGAGGGCACGTGATTCCGATGCTCCATCCAGTGCGGGCCGACCTCGTCCGGCGCGGGCTCGAGCCCGAACCCCGAAGCGATCGTGTCGATGGCCTCGAGCTCTGCGGCAACGCGAGTGGACGGCCCCTCGTGCACCATCAACAGCAGGCCGCGCTCGTTTGCGGTGCCCTGGGTCAGGTCGTTGAAATTTCGCACCACCTCCATGGCATCGTATTGGCGCATCACGGGTGGAAACCAATCCGACTGAACGATCTCCCGTTGCGCTTCGAATCCGGCCGACAGCGACGGTGTGTAGTAGGCCGAGTAGGCGCGTCGTTCGGGCTGGCGTCGCAGCGACAGCGTCACACCGGTCACGATGCCCATGGTTCCCTCTGCGCCCAGCAGCAGGTGACGCAAGTCCGGACCGGCTGCCGCGCGTGGCGCTTTGCCCAGCTGGACCCGTTCGCCGTTTGGAAGCACGACCTCGACCGAATAGACGATGTCCTCGATGCTTCCATACGCGGTCGAGAACTGCCCCGCGGCACGCGTCGAGACCCATCCGCCCACCGTGCTGATGGCGATCGACTGAGGCCAGTGGCCGATCGTCAGACCTCGTTCGGCCACCGCGTCTTCGGCGACGAGTCCCTGAACGCCGGCGTCGAACGACGCGAGAAGGTTGGTCTCGTCGATTTCCCGAATTTGATTCATCGCGCTGAGGTCGACCAGGACCACCGACGGGTCCGGCCTGATGCCACCGCAGACTCCTGAACCGAGGCCGAATGGAACCAGCGGCGTATTCGTCGCTGCAGCCGTTCGCACGACCGCCTGGACGTCACTCACCGACTCCGGGCGCACCACCACACCGGGCCGCGGCAGGGATTCTTCGCGCCAGCTTTGGAGATGGCTCAAGACCCAGTAGTCGTGGCGCCTTTCGTCGAGGACTTCGTCTCCGGTCAGAACTTTCGGCTCGCCGATTTGCTCCCGTAAACTATCGATGACCTTTTGGGAAACCCCGTCTGTGTCGGCTACCGCGGACTTCATGGTCAAGAGCTCCGTCTCATTCGTCTCATTCGTCTCATTCGCCTCATTCGAAAGCGGACTGCGACTGCGGGTTTCGCGCGCGATGGAACAGCTGGTTGTTCTCCTGGTGCCTGTGGTGACAGGCCGCGACTTCGTCGATCCGGGTGTCCTCGCTCCATCCAAGCAACCGGCCCATTTCGCATGAGGCGGGTTCCAGCGCAGAGAGGCCCGCGTCGAGATCGAAGAACGCCCGGGCCGCTCGCCGTACCCAGTAATCCTCCAGACGCAGCGCCCCCTCGCGCACGACCGCCTGCCGCACCTCGGCCGCGATATCGCCGCCGTCGGCCGCCACTTCGGTCGCCTCGGACCCGTAGAGATCGACGAGCCGGTCGGCCGGTTGATTGCCCTCCTTCGCCGCCTGATCGATCGGACTGGGCTCGATGTCGCCGCCGACCAGTGGAAGGAAGTCCGAAACCTCCTTCACCGACGGGCCTCCCAATCGTTCCACAACCGTGTCGGCCAGCCTTTCAGCCATTCGGCGATAGGCGGTGAGCTTCCCGCCCGCAACCGAGAGGATTCCGCTGGGGCCCGTCCAGACTTCGTCGCGTCGAGAGATCTCGGATGGACTCTTGCCCGCTTGAGAAACCAGCGGACGCACTCCGGTCCAGGACGATACGACGTCGCACGCCGACAGCGGCTCGATTCCAAACGACTGCGATGCCGCGTCGAGCAGATAGTCGACGTCCTCGACCTCGATCTCCGGCCAGTACCCGAGTGCCCCGCCCGTTGGCCGATGAAAAGTGTCGGTGGTACCGAGATAGGTGACATCTCCCCGCGGTACCGCAAAGATCGGGCGCTTGTCGGGTGCCGTCATCAACACGGTGCGTGCCAGGGGCAAACGATCATGCGGCAAAACGAGATGGATGCCCTTGGTCAACGAGAGCCTTGCGGGATCGTCGGGTGCTTCCAGCCCGCGAATGGCATCCACCCACGGGCCCGCCGCATTCACGATCACGCGCCCGCGCACGATCGCTTCGTAC
>JAJDAM010000337.1 GCA_029261905.1 Deltaproteobacteria bacterium | reverse complement strand
ACGCACTGATGACGCGCACCAGCAATCCGACTGCGATCACCGCCCACACCCACGCGGGCAGGTTCGGGCCGTCGCGAGATACCGGATGCACCGTCAACGGCGCGACCATAGCATTCCACCCATTCGAACGGACCCGACTCAGCCGGTCTTCTTTCCCCAGACATATCTCGCCGAGCCGCCCGGCAGGAACGCGGCTTCCCCGATGGTGTTGAAACCGACAGCCGCGAGACTGGCGTGCACCTCTGCGAGATCCGGCAACCCATACAGGTTGTTGTGCGAGCGCAAGAACAGATCGAAAGCCGCTGTCGTCGTCGTCTGACCGCTGATCCGCGCGGCCAGATGGTCGCTCACGAGCGGGATCTGGATCGCGAACACGCCGCTCTCCCCCAGGCGTGATTTCACGCGTTCGAACAGGGCTTCGCGAGAACTGGGCGGGAAGTAATACAGGCTGTTGTTGAGCAGGATCAGGTCGAACGAACCGGCATCGAAATCCAGCGACATGAAGTCGCCGACCCGAATCTCGGCCCGGCGAACCAGATCCGCTGCTTGAATGTTCCTGCTGGCGATCGCGGCAACACCAGCGTCCTGCTCGATTCCGACTCCGTGCACATCGCGGTGTCGCAACAGCAGGCCGGTGAGATAGGTCCCGTGGCCACAGCCGATGTCGAGCACGCGTTTGGCAGAGCGCGCGCCGGGGATCCGCGCGAGCGCCTCGAGCGCTCGGGATTCCACCAGACGCGTCGCTTGTGCGGCACGTTGTGTGTGCGCCGTGCCGCCGAAATCCGGACGCTCGCCGCCTCGGAGCATTCCGGGCATCCGCTCGAAGGCCGGCCCGTGGTTCTCGACGGCGCTGTCGACGAGTGCCACCAACGCTTCGGTCTGGTGCGACTCGAGGAGCCAGCGCGCGAGACCGCATACCTGGTAGGCGCGCTCTCGCGCGCGCACGACGCGAATCAGGTCATGCGCCTCCGCCGCCCGCAACCAGGCCTGCAACAGATCGGGAGCGAGCCGATGCTCGCGCGCCAACTGGTTCGCCGTGCGCGGGACACGCAATGCTTCGAACAGCTCCAACTGGATTCCGGTCTTCAGCAGATGCGTTCGGCCGAAACCCGCCAGCGTGTGCCGCAGCGAACGCTCGTACCAATGGCGCGAGAGCCAGTTCCAATTCATCCCAGCTCGAGATTCGCAAATTTGACCATCACAGTCTTCAGCCCGGCCCGGTCGAATTGAATCTTGAGTTTCTGGCCCTCTCCGATCCCGACGACATTCGAAATCGTCCCCAGACCGAATACCGGGTGGCGGACGCGCAGCCCGACCCGAACCCCATCGCCCCCGTCGCTCTGGTCGTAGCTGTAGTCGAGGTCAGGAGAGCCGAGATCAGGAGAGCCGGAAGAGCCGTGCTCCCGTGATCCGCTTCGAGACGAGCCGCGTCGCGATAGGCCGCTCCGCGGCGAAAATTCCGGACCGTCATCGAACGCGATCTTCGACTCCTCGGTGATCGCACCCGGCGGGATCTCGTCGAGAAAACGCGAAGGGGGCGCCATCAAGGCCGTACCGAACCGGCGGCGCTCGCGCGCGCAGGTCAGCGTCAGCGACTCCATCGCGCGCGTCATCGCGACATAACACAACCGCCGCTCCTCCTCGAGCCCGGAAGCGTCTCTCGACGAGGCTGCGTGCGGGAAGATCCCCTCCTCCATCCCGACGACGAACACGATCGGATACTCGAGCCCCTTGGACGTGTGAACCGTCATCAGCGAGACGCAATCGTCGCGCTTGTCGTACGAGTCGAGATCCGAAACCAGCGCCACCTGATCCAGAAAGCGCTCGATCGGCGAGCGGTCGTCATCGGCCATCGGCACATTGCCCTGTTCGAAATCCTCCGCCGCACTGAGCAACTCCTGGAGATTTTCGAGCCGCGTATCCGACTCGGGCGTGTGGTCCCGCTCGAGATGGCGCGAGTACCCACTCTCTTGGAGTACGCGGGAAATCGCGTCCGCGGGTGAATCCGAGAAGATGTCCGCACGCAACCGGTCCAACAGATCGAGGAACGGACCGAGCTTCGGCGGGATCCGCCCCGGCAACGCGCCATCAGCGATCCGGACCAATGCCTCGAGCAGCGTCACACCCTGCTCGATCGCAAACGCTTCCGCACGATCGAGCGTCGTCTTGCCGATGCCGCGCGCGGGCTTGTTGATCACGCGCCGCAGCGCCGCCGGGTCTCTCGGATTCACGAGGATCCGCAGATAAGCCAGCGCGTCTTTGATTTCGGCCCGGTCGTAGAAGCGTACGCCCCCGACGACCACGTAGGGAACGTTGTACTTCAGCAGCTCTTCTTCGAACAAGCGCGATTGAAAGTTCGTCCGGTAGAAGATCGCGCAATCGCCCCCCTTGCGTCCCTCTTCTCGCACCTCGGTCAGAATCCGGCCGATGACATGAGCGGCTTCGGCCCGATCGTTCCGGGCGTGATGGACCTCGATCAACTCGCCGCCTTCGCGATCCGTAAACAGGCCCTTTCGGAGTCGATCCGTATTGTTCGCGACCACGCCCGTGGCGCCGTCGAGGATGGGTTGGGTCGAGCGATAGTTGCGCTCGAGTCGTACCGTGGCCGCTGCCGGGTAGTCGCGCTCGAATTCCATGATGTTTCGGATGTCGGCGCCTCTCCAGCCATAGATGGACTGGTCCGGGTCTCCCACCACGCACAAGTTCCCGTGCCCGGCCGCGATCAATTGGACGAGTTCGTACTGCACGCGGTTCGTATCCTGGTACTCGTCGACCGACACGTACTGCCAACGCCGCTGGTAGTGGGCCAGCACTTCCGGGAAGCGCTTGAAGAGTTCTACGGTCCGAACGAGCAGATCGCCGAAATCGAGCGCGTTGGCGTCGACCAGCAGCCTCTGGTAGGTGGCGTAGATTGCAGCAACCTGTTCGGAATCGAGGTCTTCCGCTTGGCGCGCAGCGGCAGCGGGATCCATGCCGTCGTTCTTCCAGCGGTCGATGCGCCACTGCACACGCTTGACTTCCGATGCCTGTGAATCGAGGCGGTGTCGCTTCAGGGCGTCGCGAATCAATCCCTTGGTGTCGGTGTCGTCGTAGATGACGAAACCGCGCGAATAGCCGAGGTGGGAGATGTCGCGTCGTAGGATCCGAACGCACGCCGAGTGAAACGTCGTGATCCACAAGTCGCTGATCGGCATCGACAACATCTTTTCGACGCGCTCGCGCATCTCTCCAGCCGCCTTGTTGGTGAAGGTCACGGCCAGAATGCTCTCGGGCGCAATTCCGCAAACGGAAACCAGGTAGGCGATGCGTTGCGTGAGGACGCGGGTCTTGCCACTCCCGGCACCCGCCAGAACGAGCAGGGGCCCCTCGGTCGTCTCGACTGCGACACGCTGTTCGGGGTTGAGCGACTGGAGTAACGAATCGGCCTGCAAGCGAACGGTCTCCAGCAACTGCCTGTGACAACTGTCTTCGAATGGGTGGGCAATCTCGGGGGGAGCCGGTTCAGGATAAGCGACGCGCGCAGTGGACTCAACGGGATCGGGATAGAGCGGAGAAAACGGGCGCGTTACTCGACGGTCACGCTCTTGGCGAGGTTTCGCGGCTGGTCGACATCGGTGCCCTTGAGCACGGCAACATGGTAAGCGAGCAACTGCAGCGGCACGACCGCGATCACGGAGGTCAGGTAGCTGCCGAGGTCGGGGATGTATATGACCTCGTTGGCCTTGTCTGCGATCTCCTCGTTCCCCTCGGTAGCGACCGCGATCACGACGCCGTCACGGGATCGCACCTGTTCGAGATTCGAGATCACCTTGTCGTAGAGCGGGCCGTCGGTCGCGATCACCACGACGGGCATATTCTCGTCGATCAGCGCAATCGGGCCGTGCTTCATCTCGCCCGCCGCGTAGCCCTCGGCGTGGATGTACGAGATCTCTTTGAGTTTCAACGCGCCTTCCAGCGCAATCGGGTACATGATGCCGCGCCCGAGGAAGAGAAAATTCGTCGAATGGAAGAACTTCTGCGCGATGCGGCGAACCTCGTCGTCGAGCCGCAGCGTGCTCTCGATGAAGCGAGGCAGACGCATCAGCTCCTGGATGCGCTGACCGGCCTGATCCTTCGGAATTCGGCCGTTTTGGATGCCCATTTTCAATGCCAGCAGGTAGTGGCCGACGATCTGGGTGGTGAATGCCTTGGTGGAAGCCACACCGATCTCCGGGCCGGCGTGCGTGTACAGCACGTCGTCGCTCTCGCGAGCGATCGTGGACTCTCGCGTGTTCGAGATCGAAATGACGCGAGCACCCTTCTTTTTTCCCTCGCGCAACGCGGCGAGCGTGTCGGCCGTCTCGCCGGACTGCGAGACCGGGACGACGATGCACGACGCGTCGATCGCGGGCTGGCGATAGCGAAACTCGCTGGCCAGATCGACTTCGGTCGGGATGCCCGCCATCTGCTCGTAGAGATACTTCCCGACCATGCACGAGTAGTACGCAGTCCCGCACGCGACCAGGTGAATGCGCCCGATAGGCTTTTGGCCCAATTCGATTCCATCGAGATCGACGTCGCATTCCTCTTCGAGCAGCCGCGTCCCGATCGTATCCATGATCGCCCGGGGCTGTTCGAAGATCTCCTTCTGCATGAATCGGTCGTAGCCGCCCTTCTCCGCAGAAACGGGATCCCACTGGATTGCGACGGGCTCACGCTCGGTCGGTCGCCCGTCGGCGTCGATCAGTTCGACTCCGTCCTGAGACAGGACCGCGAACTCCCCATCGCGAAGGAAGATCATCTGCCGCGTGTAGGGAAGAATCGCCGGGATATCGCTGGCCAAGAACGACTCTTTCTCGCCGAGTCCCAGAATGATCGGGCTGCCACCGTTCTTGGCGGCGACGATGTGGTCGCCGAACCGGTCGCACAGAGCCGCAAACGCATACGATCCATCGAGACGCGAGCAGGAGGACCTCACCGCAGTCAACAGGTCGTCGCCCGCCTCGACCCTCTGATCGATCAGGTGAGCGATCAGTTCGGTGTCGGTATCCGACTCCATCGTGCGTCCCGCTGCCTCGAGTTCCGTGCGGAGCGATCGATAATTTTCGACGATCCCATTGTGTACGATCGCCACCGAACCGGATCGATGGGGATGCGCGTTGCGCTCGGAGGGTTTGCCGTGGGTCGCCCAGCGGGTGTGACCGATACCGACCTGGCCCGTCAGCGGCGCATCGCGGAGGACACCTTCGAGGTTCGCGAGTTTTCCGATCGCACGGCGAATATCGATCCGGCCCGCGCCCGGCACTGCATCGCTCCCCTCGACGTGAGCGCCATCGTTGAAGATCGCGACCCCCGCCGAGTCATAGCCCCGGTACTCGAGGCGGCGAAGCCCGTCGATCAACACGTCCATGGCGCGGTGTTCGCGACCGATGAATCCGACAATTCCACACATGAGAGACTCCCCGCCTCAGTTGGCTCTATTCGCTCTTTCCACGGCGAGAAACCCAACCCTCGATATTGCGATGCCGCCCACGTTCGACCGCTAGCGCGTCGTCGGGTACTTCCTGGCCGATCGTCGACCCTGCCGCCACGGCTGCGTTCTTGCCGATCGTCACCGGTGCAATCAGGTTCACGTTGCAACCGATCGTCGCGCCTTCACCGACGGTGGTTCGGCTCTTTTTTTCCCAGTCGTAGTTCACGGTGATCGCTCCACAACCGAAGCTGGCTCCTGCGCCGACATCAGCGTCACCGATGTAGGAAAGGTGATCGGCCTTGACACCGTCGGCGAGAATGCTGTTTTTGATTTCGACGTAGTTCCCGATCCGGACGCCGCATCCCAGTACGGAACCGGGTCGAAGATGCGCGTTGGGCCCGAGTGTCGCGTCGTCCCCGATGCGGCTGGATTCGATCATGCAGCCCGGTTTCAAGTGCACGCCTTCGCCGATCTGTGTCTCGCCCTGGATCACACAACCGGGCTCGATCAACGTGTCGCGACCGATCTCGACGTCCGCATCGATATAGGTGTTGGCCGGGTCGATGATCGATACGCCGTCGAGCATCAGTTGATGGATCTTGCGCCGCCGGATGACTGCGGAAGCTGCCGCCAGCTCGACCCGCGTGTTCACGCCGATCGCCTCTTCGGCGTCGCCCATCTGAAGAGCCTCGACGCGACGCCCCTCACTGACGGAACGTTCGATCAGCGTCGTCAAATAGATCTCGCCCTGCTCGTTGCGGTCGTCGACCTGCGCCAGCGTCTTCCAGAGCAGATCGGAGGAGACCAGATAGACACCCGTGTTGCGCTCTTCGATCGCGCGTTCTTCTGGCGTTGCATCCGTCTGTTCGACGATGCGGGCAACGGCTCCGGATCGATCGCGAATGACGATGCCGGGCACGTCGACCCGTGCCGTCAGCATCAGCAGGTCGGCGCCCGTGGCCGCCTTCGCTCGGACCATTTCGGTGAGCGTCTCGGGACGCAACAGCGGAGTGTCGCCGTACAGAATCATCACATCGCCAGAAAAGTCTGCGAGCGCCTTCTGGGCAGTCAACACCGCGTGACCGGTCCCGCGCTGCTCGTGCTGGAGAACGAACGTGGCCCGATCACTGAAGGCCTCTTCGACTTTTTCGGCATCGCGACCAATGACCACCACCAACCGCTCCGGTTCGATCGCCTCGGCCGCCGTCAACGGGTAGTCGAGCATGGGCCGACCTGCGACCGGATGAAGCACCTTCGAAAGGCGTGATTTCATTCGCGTCCCCTGGCCGGCTGCCAGGATGAGCGCTGCGATCGACGACGGTGTGGTAGCCACGGTCTTTCCCTTTCGGCGCCCCGCGATCGAAATTTGACTGGTCAATCGTGCGCAATGATTTGGTTCGTGATGAGTCGGAAGCCGAGTGGAAGAGTGTGACGTATGAAAGATCACACGACGACGCGAACCGATTGACTCGCCCACTTCGCCGGCGCCCCCCGAGGGGACTCATGATAGGAGGGAATAACGCCGTTTGCCTTCCGGTCCCAACCGCCCGGGACGCGTCCCGCCTGGCACGAATTTTATCGACCTTCTTCAACTGCCGGTGCACGAGGTAGACTACCGCGCACAGTCGCGACGGAGGGACGTCCATTCAGATCTTTGGCAACACGAGCGGGCTCAAGGCGAGCCAGGTCCGTCAACTCGAACGCCTGAACCGTCGCCGACTGCCTGTTGAGCGGGTGGTATCGCACGACTTCGCTCGCCAACTGACTGCACTGAGTTTCGAAATCGGGCGCCAGATCGGAGTGCTCGTCGACCGACGAGGCGACGTCACCCACGTCATGTGCGGGGACGCCAAGTCGATCGAGCTTCCCGATTGGGGACGCCTGAGAGCGGGTCGGGAGCGGCTGCGGGGCCTGCGCTGCATCCACGCCCATCTGCACGAAGAGCCGCTCGATCGCGACGACCTCACCGACCTCGCGTTGCTTCGACTCGACGCGATGGTTGCGCTGAGCATGGATTCCGAAGGCCTTCCGAAGCTCGCGCACCTCGCCTCGCTGCGGCCGATCATCGACGGCGGCGACCCGGTCGAAGTGATGGAGCCCACTGCGCCGGGAAATCTGGACTTCGACTTCCGGTTGTGGATCCGTGCGATCGAGGACGAACTAGCACGCCAGGACCGAACGCGTGAGATCGCCGGATCCGAGGGTGCGATCCTCGTGTCGGTCACTGCGGGCCGAAGCTCGGACGACATCGATCTGCAACTCGGCGAACTGGTCGAACTGGCTCGCTCCGCGGGCGTCGAAGTCATCGAGACGATCACCCAGACGCGCCGTCGCGTAGACAACCGATACCTGGTCGGCTCCGGCAAGCTGCAGGAACTGGTGATCATCGCCATGCAGTCGGGCGTCGACCTGGTGATCTTCGATCAGGAGTTGACCCCCACGCAGGCGAAGAACCTTTCGCAACGGCTCGACCTGCGCGTGATCGATCGCACGCAGTTGATCCTGGACATCTTCGCGCAACACGCGACCAGCCGAGACGGCAAGCTACAGGTGGAACTCGCACAGCTCCGCTATCGACTGCCGCGCCTCGCGCAGCGAGAGAACGTCTCGCTTTCGCGGCTCGAGGGCGGAATCGGCGGCCGTGGTCCCGGCGAAACGAAACTCGAAGTCGATCGACGCCGCGTGCGCGACCGCATCACACGGCTCGAGCGGGAGACCAAGAAATTGGGCCGGCAACGCGTCGAACGGCGGCGCCGCCGCGAAAAACGGGAAATCCCGGTGCTGTCGATCGTGGGCTACACGAACGCCGGCAAGAGCACGCTGCTCGAGGCATTGACCCAAACGGACGTTCACATCGCCGACGCGCTGTTCGCAACGCTCGACCCGACTTCCCGCAGGCTGCGCTTTCCCCGCGACCGCGAAGTCATCATCACCGATACGGTCGGGTTCATTCGGGACCTTCCGAAAGATCTGATCGCCGCATTTCGCGCGACTCTCGAGGAACTCAGTGAAGCCGATCTGCTGCTACACGTGGTGGACGCTGCGTCACCCGATACCGAGCGGCGAATCGCAGCGGTTCGCGTCGTTCTCGAGGAACTCGGAATCGGGGACACGCCGGAGTTGCTCGTGTACAACCAGATCGATCGACTCGAGGAAGGCGTCGCGAGAGAGTTCACTTTGCATGACGGCGGCGTCGCCATCTCTGCATTGAAACGGACCGGCTTGGAAGGGTTGTTGGAGCAGGCCGAAGAATTGCTCTGGGCCGAATCACGGTTCGGAGGCGATCGCGCCAAGCAGCGGCAGCGGGCAGCGCTGTCCATGGAGGGGATCTAGCGATGGGTTTGCGAGCCAAGATCATCGGAACCGGGATGCACGTTCCGGATCGCGTGGTCACCAACGACGATCTCGCGAAACTGATGGACACCACCGACGAGTGGATTCAAAAGCGAACCGGAATCCGCGAGCGCCACTACATCGAAGAGGGCCAACAACCCGCTGATCTCGCCTACGAGGCATCCAAGAATGCCCTTCGCGCCGCAGACCTCGATGCCGGCCAACTCGATTGCATCATCCTGGCTACGTTGTCGCCCCAAGCCGACTTCCCAGGAACGTCGTTCTTCCTGCAAGAGCTGCTCGACGTACCCGAGACGCCGTGTTTCGATCTGCGTGCACAGTGCAGCGGTTTCGTCTACGCGTTGGCGGTCGCCAACGGCTTCATTCAATCGGGGATGTACCAGCGCGTTCTGGTCGTCGGGTGCGAGGTGCACTCTACCGGCATCGACCTGACCGATACGGGTCGAGACGTCGCAGTGCTGTTTGGCGACGGTGCGGGCGCGGTCGTGCTCGAAGCCAATGCGGACGAGAACGATCCCGCCGGCCTGATCGAAGTCCGTCTGCACGCCGAGGGCAAGAACGCCAAGAAGCTGTGGGTCGAGGCGCCGGGATCGGGGTTCACTCCCGTTCGAATCACACATGAACTCATCGAGCAGCGCCGGCATTTCCCCTACATGGAGGGGCGCCTGGTGTTCAAGCACGCAGTCACCCGGATGCCCGAAGTGCTGCTCGAGACGCTGGGCGCGGCGAGCCTCAAACTGGAAGATGTCGATCTGTTTCTGTTCCACCAGGCGAATCTGCGAATCAATGAGTACGTGATGGGTCAGCTCGAGATTCCGGCAGAAAAGACCCTGAGCAACATCCACAAGTTCGGAAACTGCTCCGCCGCGTCGATTCCGATGCTTCTCGATGAGGCCGTATCCACCGGGCTGCTGAGCCGTGGCCAGGTCGTCTCGATGACCAGCTTCGGTTCGGGCTTTTCCTGGGCGAGCGCGGTGTTTCGCTGGTAGACATTTTGCCGCAGCGCGTCGCAAAATTCCTCAGAATCAGAAAAAACATCTCGTAACCTATTGTAATTATAATAGCTATTTACATTTCTGCCGATCTCTTGACGCGATAACGCAGCGTGTTAAATTGGGGACCTCATCCGGGAGTCACATCCCGCATCAAACGAAGGAATCCCCAGATGGCACAGCAAGCAAGTCTCGTTCAAGAAGGTGTGGATCGAATCAATGAGGCCTTCAAGTCGATCGACAGCGAATTCCAGCGGGTCCAGAAGGGCCTGAGCAAGCGACGCCAGGCGATCGAGAAGCAGCTCACGAAGAACCGCAAATCGGTGGAGAGGCAGAGCCGGAAGGAAGTCGATCGACTTCGTGCCGAGTTCCGCAAGAACCCCATCGTGAAGCGCGCCGAGTCGGTCCGCAACGATATCAACAAGCAGCTCGAGTCCGGCATGGACAACATCCTCGGCGTGTTCCAGATCCCGTCGAAGTCCGATATGAGCCGCATCGACCGCAAGCTGAACGCTCTGGGCCGTCGGATCAAGGAAATCGAGACAGTCCGCAAGCCGGCCCACAAGCCGAAATCCGCGCAAGCGTCCTAGATCCGTAGACCGACCCGGAAGCAACCGCTCCGGAAGAACATCTTGATGGATGGGGGTGAGTTGACCCAGGAGCGGCTCGTCGAGCCGCTCCCCGTTGGGCAATTCGCACCGAAACAAGAGCCCCGCCGTGCCTGGCGGGGCTCTTTGTTTTGGTTGCGTTCCGACGATTGTTGGTGGGTCCCGCTACGCTTCGTGATCGCTCGTCGTGAGCAAACATCGAGACCCGGCCCGCAATCCATCCATTCCGACCATCCATTTCGAACTGGAGACCTCCATGGCTGATTTCATCGCCCCCGATTTCCTGAGACTCGACGAGCTCCTCTCAGACGAAGAGCGAATGGCGCGAGACAGCGTGCGCGAGTTCGTTTCCAAAGAATTCATGCCGCTTCTCCAGCAGCACATTCGCCAGGATGGCTCGTTTCCGATGGAACTCGTGCCGCAAATGGGAGAACTCGGGCTCTTTGGTGCGAACCTCCAGGGCTACGGCTGTGCCGGCATGAACAACGTCGCATACGGGCTCGTACTCCAGGAACTCGAGCGAGGCGACTCTGGCCTGCGATCGTTCGCATCCGTGCAGGGGTCGCTGTGCATGTACCCGATCCACGCCTATGGCTCCGAGGCCCAAAAAGAACGCTGGCTGCCCGCCATGGCGCAGGGCGAACTGGTCGGATGCTTCGGCCTGACCGAACC
>JAJDAM010000336.1 GCA_029261905.1 Deltaproteobacteria bacterium | reverse complement strand
TTCTCCCCCCCCCCCGTGGTCCCGTCCTCGTCGCTGGGTCGTCCCCCCCCCCCCCCCCCCCCTCCGCGATCCTGTCGGTACCGACGAATCTCGAATCGCCGCTAGAAGGCCGGCGTCTCGGCGTTGAAGAAGTCCGTGTCGAGAACCTGTACGGTCGCGTACTCCCCTGCCTCCAACACGGACGAGTCCGCGGGAAACACCAGCAGCCCCCGCGCTCGAGTCATCGAGCGGAGCACACCCGAACTCTGGTTCCCGGTGCTGCGCGCCGTGACCTCGTCCCCGTCACGGTCGAGGTCGACGCGAACGAAGTGCAGCCGACCGGGCTTCTTGCTCAGCCGCTCGGTCAGCCGCGCGCGGATCTGTGGTCGAAACAACCGACGACGGCCCGTCATCTTGAGAAGTGCGGGACGGACGAATTGCTCGAACGTCATCATGGCGGACACGGGGTTTCCGGGCAGACCGAACATCAGCGGTCCGCCGGCAGCATCGAAACGACCGAACGCCAACGGGTAGCCTGGCTTCATTTCGACGCCCCAGAACCGCAGCGTACAACCGAGCTTCTCCAGTACATCGCGCACATAGTCCCGATCACCGACCGAGACACCGGCCGAACTGATCAGCACATCAGAGCGCATTCCAGCGAGCATGCGACGACTGATCTCTTCCGGAGTGTCGCGAGCGATCCCGAGGTAGGTCGGTAGGGCACCCGCGTCTCGGCACTGCGCTGCGATCGAGTACGAATTGGACGAAACGATTCGCCCACCCGCGATATCACCGTCGGGTTCGACGAGTTCATCACCACCCGAAAGAATCGCGACGGTGGGGCGTTGGTGAACCGCGACGACACTCCGACCGAGCGATGCGAGCATGCCGATCTCGGCGGGCCCCAAGACGGCACCTGCCTCGAGCACACGATCTCCCAACCGGACATCCTCTCCGGCTTCACGGACGTGCTCGCCGGCCGCTGGGCACACGTGAATCGAAACCCGATCGCCGTCGCGCGCGGTGTCCTCCTGGCGCACGACCGCGTCCGCGCCACTGGGTATCGCTGCCCCGGTGAAGATTCGCGCCGCCTGTCCGGATTCGACCGACCTGTCCGGCACGGCACCCGCCGCCACTTCGAACGTCACGCTGAGGTCGACCGGGGTTTTGCGTGACGCATCGGCAAGGTCCGCGATCCGGACCGCGTATCCGTCCATCGCCGAATTGTCGGCAGGTGGAAGTTGTCGGCCTGACGTCACCCCTTCGGTCAGGACCCGATCCCGTGCCCGATCGGTCGCGACCGTCTCCGAGCCAAGCGCCGTGGCCTCCTGAAGGACGATCTCGAGTGCGGCAGCGGGCGTCAATCCAGTCTTCACAGCACGCGAGGTTAGTCCCCGCACCCGCGAACTTCCCCACCTGATCTCGGCTTTCTTTCGGGACTTCCACCTCGGCACGCTTGCCGATCCCGTTCGCCACACCTCCCCCGACTGGGCCTCATCCGTCGCGTGATTCGGCTCGACGGCCCCGCCGTCTCTCGCTAGGCTGCACAATTATTAGGCACTCCGGGCGCTCTCCTGGCGTGGAGGTGCTCGGCGCAACTCGGAGCCAGAGGCTGGATCGCCGCTGGATCCGCCCTGTCTCAGTCCTCCCCATACTTCTCGACCCTTCCCCAAGCTCCCGGAGTTCCTCGTGATGGACGCCCAGGTCGATCCCAATGCGATCCACCCCATCGAGCTGCGCGAGCTGACTCTCGAAAACAACCTCGTGCTCGCACCCATGGCCGGTGTGTCGACCCTGCCTTTCCGACTGATTTCAAAGGAAGCCGGCGCTGCGTTGACGTTCACCGAAACGGTCAGTGCCAAGGGCCTGGTGATGGGGGGCCACAAGACGCGGAGGCTGTTGGACTCGACCCCGCGCGAGGCCCCTGTCGCATTTCAGCTGTTTGGTTCGGATCCGCAGGTTCTCGGTGAAGCGTGCCGGCGCCTCGATGGCGAGGGGGCTGCCTGGATCGATCTCAACGTCGGCTGCCCGGTGAAGAAGTTCATCAAGAATCACGCCGGTTCCGCGCTGCTCCGCGATTTGCCTCGCGCAGCATCGATCGTCCGCGAGATGCGCCGCGGCTTTCGCGGAACCCTGTCGGTCAAGATGCGGACGGGGTGGGATGCGGAGAACATCAACGCGCCCCAGTTTGCAAAGATCGCGGTTGCGGAGGGCGCCGAACTCCTGTCGGTCCACGGTCGCACTCGCGTCCAGCAGTACACGGGCAGCGCCGATCGCGAGATCATCCGCCAGGTCGTAGACGCCGCTCCGGAAGTTCCCGTACTGGCCAACGGAGACATCCTGGGACCCACCGATGTGTTCGACATGCTGCGCGAAACGGGTGCGGCGGGCGTGATGATCGGACGTGGAGCGATGGGAAACCCCTGGATCTTCGAACAGACCCTTGCACTGGCCCGGGGCGTGTCACCGCGTCGTCCCTCGCGAGAAGATCGCTATGCGACCATCGAGCGCCACGTGGGGTGGATTCTGAACGCGTTCGATGACCCGCGCCCGCTCGCGACCAACTTGAAGAAGTATCTGTTTGCGTATTCCAAAGGGCTTCCCGGTAGCGCGCTGTTCAGGCAGCGCACCCTCGAAGCCAGCGAGGTCGACGAAATCCTCTCGCTCACGCGAGACTTCTTTGGGTCTGCCAACGCATCCATCGAGCCCGACTCGGGGCGGGCTGCCTGAAGTGTCGCGCAACCTCGAGAGCGTGCTCGACGCGGTACTCGATGGCGTGGTGATGCTCGACGCCGATGGCAAGATCGAGTTCCTGAATTCGGAGGCGTGCCGAATCCTCGACTCGTCGCTGCAAACCGCGCGGGGACTGCCGATTGGAAACGTCATCGGAGTAGAGCATTCCGTCTCCGAGCTGTCGCGGATCGTATTGGCGAGCGGTCGCCCGGCGATCCAACGCGAGCAACCGATCGAGCGTAAACTGTTGCCCGACCTCGTCGTCGATGTCGAAGCCGCCCCAATGATGGATGGATTGACCGCCACCGGCGTCGTACTGATGCTTCGCGATTGCACGATTCAGAACAACCAGCGGGAGCTCGCCCATCACCGCGAAGAGCTGTCGTCGTTCGGTCGGATCGCCGCCGGAATCGCCCACGAAGTCAAGAACCCTCTCGGCGGGATTCGAGGCGCTGCTGAAATCCTGCTGTCGAGAGCATCGGACGACAAGTCGAAGCGCGCCGCCGACCTGATCGTGCGCGAAGTCGACCGCATCGCGCTGCTCGTCGAGGACTTCATGGTCTTCACGAAAGGCGACGAGCTGCGGCTTGCGCCGTTGAACATCCATCGCGTGCTCGATGATGTGCTCGCGCTCGCGATGCTCGACCCGATCGGCCGCCAGATCGAGGTACATCGGGAGTTCGACCCGTCGATCCCCGAATTCATCGGCGACGCAGATCGCCTCATACAAGTCTTTCTCAACTTGACGCGCAACGCGCTGCAGGCCATGGAAGACCAGGACGGAACACTGGTGATCTCGACACGAATGACTCTCGACCACCGGCTCTCGTCGAAAGACGGTCGCCATCTGCCGACACTGATGGTCAAGCTCATCGACAACGGGCCTGGCATCGACGCCGCGACACTCGAAAAACTGGCTACGCCCTTCTTCACGACTCGCATCGGTGGCACCGGTCTCGGGCTTGCCGTGTCGCGGCACTGGGTGGCGAAACACGAAGGCACGCTTCGGATCGAAAGCGAGCCAGGTACCGGCACGACGGTCTTCGTCGCGTTGCCGATCTCTGCGCCCAGATGAGCGCCGCACGCGTACTCATCGCGGACGATGAAGATTCGATCCGATTCGTGCTGCGCGAAACGCTCGAGGAAGAGGGCTGCAGCGTGGTCGAAGTCGACAACGGTGACGCGGCACTCGAACATCTGACTTCGGGAGAGTTTCACATCGCGTTTCTCGACATCCGAATGCCGGGCCTGTCGGGTCTCGAGTTGCTCGACCATGTGAGAGCCAGCGGTGCTTCGACGGCGATCGTCATCATGACGGCCCAGAACACCTTCGAGAACGCGGTCGACGCAATGAAGCGAGGTGCCCTCGACTATCTCACGAAGCCTTTCGGGATCGCGGAAGTCAAGGCGCTGACCCACAAGGCGACCCGAGCACGTGCGCTCGAACAGGAGGTGCGGGAGCTTCGGCGGCAGGTATCCGAGCAGGCCGTCCCTGGCGAACGCATCGTCGGCAAGAGCCCTGCAATGCTCGAGGTTTTCAAGACCATCGGACGTGTCGCCGGCCGCGACGTATCGGTGTTGATCACCGGCGAGAGCGGCAGCGGGAAGGATCTCGTCGCGCAGGCGATCCACGCTGCGAGCCCGAGGTCTGCGATGCCGTTTGTCGCAGTGAACACGGCCGCGATTCCGCGCGAACTGCTCGAAAGTGAACTGTTCGGACACGAGCGGGGCTCGTTTACCGGTGCGGTGGCGTCTCGCGTCGGTCGTTTCCAGCAAGCGTCGGGAGGAACCCTGTTCCTCGACGAAATCGGCGACATGTCGCCCGATCTGCAAGCCAAGCTGTTGCGCGTATTGCAGAATCGAGAGGTGACCCCGGTGGGATCGACGCGCACCCAACCGGTCGACATCCGAATTCTCGCTGCCACCCACCAGGATCTCGACCGTGCCGTCGAGCAGGGAACCTTTCGGGAAGACCTGTTGTACCGGTTGAGAGTCATGCCGCTGCACATTCCGCCGCTGCGGGAGCATGCAGAAGACGTCCAAGTGCTCGCCGAGTATTTCATTTCGCAATACGGTGCTGAGCTGGCCGACGGTCCGCGCTTTCTATCCCAGAGCGCCAGCGATTTCCTGACCGCATACGACTGGCCAGGCAACGTGCGCGAACTCGAAAATTCGATCAAACGCGCGCTGGTGATTTCGACTGCAGAAATCCTGATCGCCGAAGACTTCGCGTTTCTCGAACCCCGCGCGAGAACCGGAACCGGCGATGACCTGGCCCAGATCATCGAACGCGACGTGTGGGCCGCGCTCGCGGCGGACGAAACGGGCGAGATCTATCGCACCATCCTGGAATGCGTCGAGCGTCCGCTCATCAAGACGGTGTTGGAACACACCGACGGAAACCAGATCCGGGCGGCATCGATACTCGGCATCAACCGCAACACGCTCCGCAAGAAGATCGTCGAACTGGGTATCTCGGTACCGGGAAGAGACTGACGTTGCGTGGCGTGATGATGCTCGCGGACGACAACCCGGCCTGGAAACGAGGACCGGTTGAACAGGCGCGCGCCGCATGTGAAGGCGGCGCTTCGGCCATCCAATTGCGTGCAAAGTTCGCGACGGACGCGGTCGCACTCGAATGGGCAACCGAAATCAGGGCTCTGACACGCGAACGCGGGGCGCATTTCTTCATCAACGATCGCTTCGACCTGGCGCTCCTCGCCGAAGCTGATGGTGTCCACCTCGGCCAGGGTGACATCGCTCCGGCTCGGATCCCGAGTGAATTGCGCGCACGGCTGTTGATTGGTCGCAGCACCCACACGATTGCGCAGGTCGAGACCGCAAGAGACGAACCCGTCGACTACGTTGCTTTCGGTCCGATTTTCGGCACGCGATCCAAGGACTCGCCCTATGAACCGCGCGGCATCGAAATGCTCGAGGACGTCGTGCAGCGCTGCGCGCCGCGTCCGGTGAT
>JAJDAM010000335.1 GCA_029261905.1 Deltaproteobacteria bacterium | reverse complement strand
GCTCGACGCCGACGCGCTGGCTGCTGGCTCGATCGTCACGGGCTACACCCGCGGTCTCGACGGCTTCACACTCGGCGGTCTGGCAGCCACCTCTGTGCCCGAACCCGGCTTCGGTGCCAGCGCGATGACCGCCGCCGTGTGCCTGTTCGGCCTGAGGCGTCTGCGCCGTCGCTAGGGCTGCGGCTTCGGTACGCGCGAAGCGCGGGGCGTGCTCTTCTTTTTCATGGTTCGCTTGCGTGTCGAGGCACTGCGTCGGGCGAACTCTCGCGCCAACGCGATCGCCTGTTCCCGGTCGGTCACCGTGCCGTCCAAGAACGCGGTGCGGATTCGGGCGAGTGCACGTCCCACCATCGGGCCCTCCAAGCCGATCTCGACCAGTTCGTCGCCACTCAATGGGATCCGGCGCAAGCGGTCCTCGGTCGCCCAACGAGCGATGCGGCGGCGCGCCGTCGGTTCCGCGGAGGCGTAGAGGGCGTGCAGATCTTCATCCGACAGCGGGGCCAGAATGATGTCGATCGCTCCGCGACCCCGCGCCTTGGTGAGCGACTTCAGCCAGGCATCGCGCGACTTGGGAAACGCGACGATTCGCTTCGCGACATCGCCTCGAACCGAAAAACGGGCCAGCGCTCGGCGACGCAATGGCGGATCCACAGGTGCCAGCCACACCGACATCGCTGAAATCCAGGCACGCCAGCGAGCGGCGCGCCAAGGCGGTTGCGCAACCGCTCGGCCCAAACGCCGAAGCGGAGCAACGGCCTCTCGAGGCAATGACAGGCCCGGCTCGAGGACGGCAAGCACGTGCCAATCCGAAAGCAGACGCAGCGATCGCGAGGGATCGACGCCGAGTTGTGAATCGTCGATCAATTTGACCCATTCGCGTCGAAGCCGATCGCCGGAAACACGGCCAAACGAGCCGTCCCGCAAAGCCGCCCGTAGAGCCGAACGCGACCCGCGAGAAATCGAGAAACCCATCCGGGCCGCGAGTCGCGCCGCACGCAGAGCGCGCGTCGGGTCGTCGTGGAAGCTGCGATCGTGAAGAACGCGAAGCTGCTTGCGTTTCAGGGCTGCGAGTCCGCCGGACACGTCGACGATCTTGGGGTGCTTCGCGACGGCTGCCTTCGACAACGGCAGCGCGAGCGCGTTGACGGAGAAGTCCCGGCGCAACAAATCCTGCTCCAGACCTCCTGACGCGACGCTCGGAAGGGCCCCAGGATGCGCATAGGTCTCGTGACGCGATTGAGCCAGGTCGACGGCTGCGTCTCCCATGCGAATCAGGAAGACGCCGAAGCGCTCGTGTCGCGTGACTTTGGCATCCTCGCCGACGGAGGCCGCGAGTTTCGGTGCGAGCGACGGCTCCGGATCCACCGATGTCTCATCGGATGCTTCCCCGGCCACGACCAGATCCACATCTCGGACCGGTCGCCCCAGCAGCAGGTCCCGAACCGGTCCTCCTACGGTGTAGACCTCGACCTCTTGCGCGTCAGCCGCTTCGAGAATCGTGCAAACGAGCGCGCGCGTCGCCTCCGGAAGCGCGTCGAGAAACCGAGCCGGGTCTGTTGGTTTCAAGTCCGCCTCCGGGGTCCGCCGCCGCGCGGATGCCGGCTCTCCACGGTCTTGCGCAGCCGCGATTGGCTCACATGGGTATACACCTGCGTCGTCGACAGGTCCGAGTGTCCCAACAGCGTCTGCACCACCCGAAGATCGGCACCCCCTTCGAGCAGGTCCGTCGCAAATGCGTGACGCAACACGTGAGGCGAAACACGATCGCTCGAAATTCCCGCGGTCCGAGCGTGCGCGCGAATGCGAGTGAAGAAGTTCTGTCGCGTCATGGCCGTGCCCCGACGCGTCAGGTAGACGGCGTCGGATTCGGGCTTGGTCTTCGAAACCAGAAACGGCCGACCCATCTCCAGGTAGGCGTCCAATGCCGCCACCGCGTACTCGCCCAGGGGCACGATCCGCTCGCGTCGCCCTTTCCCCATCACGCGGAGGATCCCGGCACGCCGATCGATCGCCCCGAGCGGCAACGTGACCAGTTCCGTAACGCGAAGCCCTGCACCGTACAGAACCTCCAGCATGCTTCGATCGCGCAGCCCGAGCGACGTCGATGGGTCCGCGGCACCGATCAGCGCCTCGGTCTCGTCCGTCCGCAGAATGCGGGGCAGCTTTGCGTCGAATTTCGGTTTCCCGACTCCCTCGAGTGGGTCTTCTCCGAATCGGCCCAGTACGCCGTGGTACTGCAGAAAGCGCCGCACCGATACCAACGCGCGCGTCCGACTGCGTGCACCGAGTCCACTGCCTTCGAGCGCTCGCGCGTAAGAAACCAGCTGCTCGCGCGTCACTTCTCGCGGCTTTCGGACGCCCGCCTTGTGCAGCTCTTGAACGAACCGGGCCAGATCACGACCGTACGCCTCGATCGTCCGAGGAGCCAGGCCGCGTTCGACCGATGCGTGTTGCAAGAATGCATCGACGGCAACACCGAGTGCGCCGAGCTCAGCCCGCTGCGCCATCGTCGCGGGAAACCACCTCGAGAAGTCCCGCCCGCAGCGCCTCGATGGCGTCCGGATCCGAGATCTTCTTGCCGTCGTGGTTCTTCAAATAGAACGTGTCCGAAACCTGGTCGAGTACCGTCGCCGCCTTCGAGATGAAGATCAAACAACCCTGGTCTGCGATCACGCGGGTCAGATCGTGAAGCAGCCCCACCCGATCATTCGCACGGATATCGGCGATCGTATAGAAATCCGACTCGTCGTTGGTGATCCGGACCTTCCCGGGCGCATGCCCCGGCGCCGCCCGATCGCCCACTCGACGACCACGCCGCTTCAAGAGCTCCTGCGCGGTGAATTCGCCGTTCAGCAATCGCTTCATCGACTTCTGAAAATCATCCCAGACTACGCGGCGCGCCTCCGCACCCCCCTTGGGAGTCCCAACGCGATATACCTCGAGAGCCAGTCCCGCCCGCGTCGTGTAGACGTGCGATCCCAGAATATTGATGTGATGAGCCGTCAGTACTCCCGCGACTTCGGCGTACAGACCCGGCCGATCTTCCGCGCAGACGATCAACTCAGAGAAATCACCCCGCATCTCACGTACTGCGGTCGACATCACGCGGTCGCGATTGAATGCCATTGCCACCAACGCGTGTCGCGCAATCTGCCGGGGCGTGTGCGCGATGAAATAGCGTCGCGGCATGGTCGCGAAATATTCCTCGATATTCGCGCTCGCAACCCCCAGCTGCGACAGCTCCGCCGATGCAAGCTCGCGACGCTGTTCGACCCGTCGCTCGATCAGCTCCATCGCCTTGCCCGGGTCGTCGGAGCCGGATTCGAGCAATTCAGAGGTCCTCTCGAACAGCTCCTGGAGCAGTTGTCCTTTCCAGTCGGTCCACGCCCGCGTCGACGATGCGCGGATATCGGCAAACGTCACCAGGTACAAATCGCGCAGGTTCGTACGGTTTCCGACGATTCGCGCAAAGTCCAGGATCAGGCGCGGGTCCGACAGATCTCGGCTCTGTGCAAGATGAGACATCACCAGGTGCTGGTCGACCAGGAAGACCACCCGTTCGACCTGCTCCGGGTTGAGCCCCAACCGCTCGGCACTGGCGCGCGCGCGCTCCGCGCCGATCTGCGAGTGATTCCCTCCGAACCCCTTTCCAATGTCGTGAAACAGACAGCCCAGGAACAAGACAGGGCGGTCGTCGACGTTTCGCATCATCTCGGTCATCTCGGGCATTTGGCGCTCGTAGTCGCCCTTCCACAAGCGACGTAGCTCTTCGACCAGGAAGATCGTGTGAACGTCTACGGTGTAGGTGTGGTACATCACGTGTTGCCAACGACAGACGATGTGCTGCCACTCGGGGATGAACGCCGCCAGCAGGCCAATCTCGTTCATCGTCATCAGGGCCCGCATCACCCAACGCTCGGAATTCAAGATTCGCATGAACAGCGCCACGCATTGCTCGTCGCGTCGATAGGCGTCGTCGATCAAATGCAGGTTCTCGCGCACCAGCCGCTGTGCCTTGCGGGTGAGCGGCACTTTGTGGTCCTGAGCAACGGCAAACGCGGCCAGCAAACGGCTCGGCTTCTCCGCCAGC
>JAJDAM010000334.1 GCA_029261905.1 Deltaproteobacteria bacterium | reverse complement strand
CTCGAAGCGATTGAAGCCCGTGCGTACCCGATCGAAGACATCCCTTGCTCGCAGCCAGCCTTCCACGCCAACGCCGTGAAGCGCAGCTGACTGAAACAACAGTGAGTCGAGGGTGACTTTCTGCCAGTAGAGCGGCAGCGTCGTGGCCTCCATCCAGCGCCTGGGCGAAATGAACGCCGCCATCTCGGGACGCACCACCCGGCTCCGCCACGAAGTGGACAGCGAAAACAGATTCACGGTCATCAGAATACGGTCGGGTCGGGTGGCGATCACCTCGTCAGCGAGCGCGTAGTAGTCGAACGCCTGCATTCCCCCGTACGCGACCGGAAAGATCCGCGCCTGTCGCCCCCGGCTGCCCAACACCTGCTCGAGTCGCTGTGGCACGCGTGATGATGGCGGCGAATAGAAGATCGAAACCGAATCACCAAAGTAGACCCAGTCGTCGCCGCTCGGCTGCCGATCGCGCAGCTTGGACAGTTTCGGGAGCAGCTTGTCCCAGACACCTCGTGCCATCACCGGGTCGAAGGACAGCGGGATCGGAACCGCGACGACCGCAACCCACGCGACCACGGTCGCGGAGCACGCGAAACCGATCCAGAACAGGGCCGTGCGCATCATCGGACTGTGGTTCACTCCAGCTCGCGTTTCGTCCTACGGAACAAATCGTCGAAATCTGCCGTCGTCGCCATCGGAACGCGCCAACCAGGCAACCACAACTCCCGCTATCGGTAACGCGATGAACTTCGACTCTTCGACGAAAAATACGAAGCTGGGTTGGTAGGCCTGACTAAATGATCGCATCAATCTGTGCAACGTCGCAGGGGACGCTGCCCGCTACTCAGCGAACCTGGCCAACGTGCTGCCGCCGCCACGCTCGCATCGGGCACAATCATCGGGTGAAAGAACCCATACACCGAATGGTTATTCAACATTCCCACGCTGAGCGGCCCTCGCCTGCGTCGGCACGCACAGCGGCGTGGTCATACGATGCGAAATCGGCTCCTGTCGTCGCCCCCGAAAACAACCTCCACAGTTGCCCGACCGCCTGGAAGTGGAGCAGCATGCCAGAGACCACTGCGAATCGCGTTAGCCATCGATACCGCACCGCAATTGGGTAGCAGAGGCGACAACGACACTCCAAGAGCCCACCATGGTGCGGTCGTCGAAACCCAACGATTGAACTGAGAAGTTCAGAGGTTGAATTCCTCTGGGACGACAGAACCGCCGTTGCGCAGACTTCGGATCTTTTGGCCGACACGACCCGAAGACCGGTTGGCTACATTCCAGACCGTGCGAGTCTGGAATATGACAACGCTGAAGCTCACCGTCGGGGCCCTGATATCGATCGGGTTTTGGGCTGCAGTCAGCGAGGTATCAGCGGCGGCCGAGGAGCGGTCCGAACGCAAAGAGGCCTCGAATCGCGCGAAACAGCATGCAGCACCTCGCTCGGGATTGTGGCGCAAGGTCACCCCCGGAAAGCCCGGACTCGACGATATCGGGGCGCGCGTCGAGCGCGCTCCGAGTCAACCGCTCACAGCCGAACAACAGGAGCAGATCGCCGCGCTCGAGGCGATCGGATACCTCGACGGGACCGTGCCCAATCGGTCCGAACGCCTGGTGACCGTTTACGATCGCGAACTCGCTCAACCCGGTGTCAACTTCTACACCTCGGGTCACGCCGCGGAAGCCGTGCTGCGCGACATGGAGGGCCGCGAACTCCATCGCTGGGCATATGACTTCCACGACATCTGGCCCGACCGCCCGATCCCCGCACGCAAAAATTACTGGCGACGAGCCCATCTGTTCGAAAACGGCGACGTGATCGCGATCTACGAGGGCTGGGGAATCATTCGGATCGACGCGGATTCGAAGCTCATCTGGGCCAATCCGATTCGTGCACACCACGACCTCGAGGTCATGCCCAACGGCGACATCTACGTGCTCACGCGACGCGCCCATCTCGTCCCGCGGATCCACCCGACGCTGCCGATCATCGAGGACTTCATTTCGATCCTCGGGCCCGATGGGCAGGAGAAGGCCAACCTGTCACTGCTCGAAGCCGTCGAGAATTCGCCCGCCTCGAAACTGTTGTTCGACGGCCGCGTCCTGTTTGGTGACCTGCTGCACACCAACAGCATCGAAATCTTCAGCGGCGAGAACACGGGTTCGAGCTGGCAGAAACCGGGCAACGCGCTGGTTTCGTTTCTGATGATCGATGCGATCGGCGTCATCGACACGCAATCCGGCGCGCTCATCAAAACGTGGCAGGGCGACTTCCGAGCTCAACACGATCCGAAACTGCTCGACGGCGGCAACCTGTTGCTGTTCGACAACCAGGGCCGCCATCGCGCGTCGAGCGTAATCGAGTTCGACCCCCAGACCGACCAGCCCGTCTGGAGTTACCGTGGAGCCATCGATGGTCCGTTCTATTCCCAGTTCTGCGGAACGTCAGCGCGACTCCCGAACGGAAACACGCTGATCACGGAATCCGGCCAAGGCCGCGCCTTCGAAGTCACCCCCGAAAAACAAATCGTCTGGGAATTCCACAGCCCACACCACGCCGGCGAAAACAACGAGTACGTCGCCTCCCTCCTCGAAGTCATCCGTCTCCCCCCCGACTTCCCCCTGCCCTACCTCGCGACCCCGCAACCCTGATCCCATAAATCGTCGAAGTCGTCGAAAGCGGAGGTGGCCAGGGGTGGCCTCCGCGGAAGTCAAGCACAGCGC
>JAJDAM010000333.1 GCA_029261905.1 Deltaproteobacteria bacterium | reverse complement strand
CCATCGGCTTCGTTGCGGCAGCGAACGCGCGAGTGAGCCGCGCGGGGGTCGGCCCGCTGATCTCCGCCGACAACGCGCCGGGCTACCGCATCGCGCGCATCCAGTCGGTGCTTGGTGCCGGTACCGAGCACACCGCGCGCGACATGCAATCATTGCAAATGGACTGGTACAACGGGCAAGCGGCCCGCCTGCTCCCAGCCTTGTTGCACGAGTTAGGCGAGAGCTCGACCGGCTTCGACCCGGCAACAGAGTCGGAGGAGTTGGCGCCCGAGATGACTGCAGGCGCCGAAGCCGCTCGCGAGACACTCACGGCGTGGAAGCGAGACCCGGTCAACGCGCCTGCCGCCCGCGCACCGCTGATCTTCCTGCGATGGTATCTCGGGCTCGCTCACGAACTGTTCGCGCTGCGACTCGGCGAAGACCTCTGGCCACGGCTGTTGCGCCGCAGCTACGTGCTCAATTATGCGCTCGACGGCCTGATCCTATCCAGCACAGCCGACTCACCCTGGTGGCGAGGCAGCCGCAACACGATCGTGCGTCAAACGTTCATCGAGGCGGTAGCATCGCTCGAGGCCGAGTTCGGCCGCGACCACGAGAGCTGGCGCTGGGATGCGTGGCACCAGGTGCGCTTGTCGCACGAACTCGCGAAGGTGGCGACGCCCCTGGGCGCTTGGCTCGACCGTGGTCCTTATCCCTGGGGCGGCGACCACGCCAGCGTGGGACGCGCTCGCTATCGGTACGATCGACCGGAGCGTGTGACGACGGCCGCGACCACGCGTCTCGTGATCGAGATGTCCGATCCGATGGTGGCGAGGGCAATCCTTCCGGGCGGCCAGGCCGGCCACCCGTCCGATCGACACTACGATGACCAGATCGGTCCCTGGCTGCGCGGCGAACTCGACCTGCTCGCGTCGACACCGGAAGAGGTATCGGGACCGATCCTGTTGCTCGAGCCCAAACCCTGACCGCTACCGCCTGACCACCGCTCCCATGGCCCAGGGACCGTGCTTTATTCGAGCGTCGCGTAGTTCGTCCCGCGATCTTCCGCGCGGCTCCCCCTCACCTCTTCGATCGAATCCGCCAGCGCCTCCAGGTAGTCGTCGATCACTCCGGTGTTGCTGTTGCTGACGGTCGAATGGAGCGAATCCGGGGGTGTCTGCCGGTCGTGGAACCATCCACGCTCGAGCAGCGCGTCACCGACAGCGAAGACGTCAATGGGAACACCGCTGCTCGCCGGATCATCGCTCATCGCGACGAGGTGGTACTGCCCGGCGCCGAGAACGCGAACGCCGTCGATCTCTGCGATCCCTGCGCGCATTCGATCCGCGTTCTCGAGCGTCTGCTTCGTCAGCGCGCAGTAGCCCTCCATACCGAGGTGCTGAATCACCGACCAGGCCGTGGCCATCGGGAGACCCGACCGGGTGCCCTGCAGGTTGGGCGACGCGTAGAAGCCGCCCAGCCAGCCATCGAACACAAAGGTCTGGTAACGACGCAGATCCTTGTTCCGATGCAGGATCACCGAGACCCCCTTCGGCGCGTAACCCAGCTTGTGGATGTCCGCTGAAATCGAGTGGACGCCCTCGACGCGGAAGTCCCAGGGTGGCACGGCTCGCCCGAGCTGTTCGACGAACGGCAGGACGAAACCACCCATGCAGGCATCGACGTGACAGTTGGCTCCGACCGTGCCCGCGAGTTCGGCGATCGCGGGGATCGGATCGACGACTCCCTGCGGATACTGCGGCGCCGAACCGACACATAGTACTGTACGTTCGTTCACGCACTCGGCCATCGCGTCGACATCGACCGTCCAATCCGCGTGAACGCGGGTCTTGTGGACCTCGATGCCAAACAGATGCGCCGCCTTGTGGAACGCAGCGTGCGCGCTTTCACCGACGACCATCTCCGGTGCCGTGATACCGCGCTCTGCCCGACCTCGTTCGCGAGCCGCGAGGACGGCGCACAGGATAGACTCGGTGCCTCCACTCGTCAGGAAGCCCGAGGCGAAAGGCGTTCCGTGCAGCAGCGCGGCGGTCCAGCCGACGACTTCGGATTGGATCGCGCCCAGCGATGGGAACGCCTTGGTGTTCAGCGCGTTTTCGTGCAAGTACAACGACGCCGCGCGTTCGGCGACCTCGTGCACCGTTGGGCCGCCGTCGTAGATCATCCCGAAGACGCGCCCATCCTCCCAGCGAACGTCGTTCGCGCGCTTCGCGCCGAGGTCGGCGATCACGTCGTCGACCGGCCTGCCTCGACTCGGAAAATCCATGGCACCAACTCTACCGTGACGGCAGGGGTCGAATCAAACCGAACCGGGGTTCGCTGAATCTCAGCAGGCCGAACCGCCGCATCGAATCGATCGGCCCGCGCCCAAGCGGGTCAGCCCTCGCGGGATTTCGAGGACCGTCCGGTCTGGCCCTCGACTCATCGCGGGTCAGCGTTTGTTCGACTTGCGTCCATCCCCCTGCGACTCCGTACCGCGATTCGTGCCACCGGGCTGTGGTCGGTCGTGCCGCTGCTGGGGTTTTCGGAACACGCGGTTTGCGGGCTCGCCGGGAAGCGACGGCGGAGCCGCCTGCGCAGGTTCGTTGCGCTTTGCGCTTTTCTCACGCGTGGGACGCTGCGGCGCGGCCACGGGCTTCGGCTGCTTGGGGGCGCGCGGGGTGACGTCGCTCTGCCGCTCCACGTCTCGCACACGCGGCGCATTGGCCGAGCCGTCGTTGCGTTGGCTCCGGTCGAAATTCGGCGCGGGCGGGCGAGGCTCGCGCACTGCCTCACCGCGTTTGGCGAACGGCGCGCGTCGAGTGGCCGGCTTCGGCCCAGCGCTGCGCGGGCTCACGACCTGGACGGGAGGCCGGGCTTCCACGGGTTTCTCTCGCTTACGGGCCTTCGGCGGGGAAGCGCCCGGCGAAGGCTTCGTGTCGCGGCGAGATTCGAACTCCGGAACGGGATCGCGTCGCGGGTTGCGTGTCGCCACGACCGGGCGTTTCCAGACGTCGGCCGGCGGCTGAACGGCCTTGCCGCGCCGGCCGACCAGGCTCGAGCGGTCCGGCCGCACGGGAAATTCGTCGTGCACCAGCCGAAAATCGTCGGGTTTCCCGCGCCGAAACGAACCGCGGTCGGCGTCGCGACGGCCGAAGTGATCGCGCTGCACGGTCACGAACGCATTGCGCTCGCGCGCGTTGCGATGGCTGTGGATCTGGTTCAGCTGGATGATCGTCGTGTTCTTCACGATGACCTGATTCACGTAACGCGGGCCACCCCAACCGGCCCAGCGCGGACTCGATCGGAAGCGCGGAGGGCCCCACCAAGGAACCAACGGCTCGCCCCATCCCAACGCCACCCAACCGATGCTCGCGCTTCCCGTAGTGACGCCGATCGACAATCCGCTGCCGTAGAAGGCGACGAGTGCGGGTGCGTAGTAGGGCCGGGCAACGATCGGACCGGGCGACCAGCCCCAATATCCCGAAACCCGCACCCAACGACCGTAGTGGTACGGCGCCCAACCCCAGGGCGCGTCGTCGATCCACGTCCAACCGTAGAAAGGATCATAGATCCAACGGCCGGTCGAGTAGGGGGCCCAGTTGGCGGCAACGCGGCGCGGCACCCAGATCGAACCGTACGTGGGCACGACCCGCCAGTCGCCGTAGTGGTCGAGATCGTTGACGCCGTAGATGTCTCTGGGTACGTAGCGCGCGCTGATGGCGTCGATCTGCTCGTCGGTACGCGCGTAATTCCAACGGTCCCAGGCGTCGGGTTCCGGAGCCGCGTAACTCTCGATCTGCGGGCCGGTACCCCTGAGTACCACCTGCTCGCTCGCCCCGATCGCCAGCACTTCGCCGTTCGCCAACGTCAACGAAGCGCGTCCGCCCCGGCGGCTCGTGAATGCAGTGACATCGCCGTCCACCTCGAGGTGGTAGTAACCGATGTGCTCGACGGTGAACGCGCCGTGCGGCGTGTCGAACTCGAATGTCTGGCCGGATTTGCGGCTGCGCAGATCCAGCGAAACGTGGCCGTCGGTGACTTGCAGCTGCAGGTAGTCCGGCTCGAGGCTCTCGAGGCTGACCTGGGTGTCCTCGCCCGCGCGCACGTAGCCGCGAGCGGCGACCTGAAGCTCGAGGTTCGCGCTGGCGCCGGTGTACAACGCGTCGCCGGGGGCGAGCGCGGTGTTGACCAGCGCAGGCGTCCACTCTTCGGCGCCCACGCGCAAGAAGGAGACCTCCCCCTCGGTGAAGGCCAGTCGCGGCGGCGTGCGTTCGAATCCAAGCGCGTCGTCTTCGTCCAGCGCCAGGGTCGGGGAACTCGCGAGCAGGGCGGCGCACCCTGCGGCCAGGATCCAGCGAGCGGAATGGGTCATCGGAATCTCCTTCGCACCGCTTGCCATGCGATTGGCTGGTGCTGCTGCGACCTTCGACGCGATCGCAGCGAGGGAATTCATAGCGGCGTTGGCCTCGGAGGGCTTGGGGTGAATTAGACTACACTCGACGCATGCGCGTGAGCTTCTTCGCAACGCTGCGAAAGATCGTCGGCAGCAAGCACGTCGACTTGGATTGGCCGGACGGTTTGCCGGACACAGTCTGCCTGCACGACGTGCTCGCAGCGGTGTTGGATGCTTATCCGGAGCTCCGCGAAGAACTCGTCGACGAGGCGGGATCGCTGTCGCGCCATGTCCATCTGTTCGTCAACGGGCGGAGTTCAAAATGGCTGCCCGAAGGTATGGACGCCAAGGTCGACGGGAGCCAGACGATCGAGTTCTTTCCGGCCGTCGCGGGTGGCTAGGCGGTCGATCCAACTCGGGGCAACCGCGCATCCGCTGCGAACTACGGGATCTCGAGCGCCTTCAGCTTCCCGTCCGGCACGACCCCTTCTTTCCAGCCGCGCACGCCGTAGTACTCCGCGAGCATCAAGTCGAGTTCGGACACGTGCCCCTTCGAACCGCTCAATGTCGATGCTTCCTCGGTGAAGCGCTTCGGCAAGGTGTCGCTCCCCTCGCGGAAGCCGGCGAGGTTGTTGTAGTAGCGCTCGAG
>JAJDAM010000332.1 GCA_029261905.1 Deltaproteobacteria bacterium | reverse complement strand
ATGATGTCGTGTTGAATCTGGTGTCGAGCCGCAGTGCCGAGCCGAACCGGCCGGCTCCCCCGGTGACCACGGAGGTGGTCGAGGACGACCTCGTCCGGGACTTCCCCGCCGTGGACGGTCACCATCAGGTCCAGTTGGTCTCGCTCTGCGACCGTGTCTCGGACGAAATGGAAGAAGCCGAGGGCCTCTTCGCCGTAACCGATCAGGTTCATCGCCCGGATCGCCATCGCGCTGTCACGGGTCCAGGAGTATCGATAGTCCCAATTGCGCTGGCCTCCGACGACGACCGGAAGGCTCGTGGTCGGAGCGGCGACCACGGCTCCGGTGGGTGCTTATTGAAACATATTCAGCACCAGAGCCGAGCGCATGACGTCGTGTCGCCCCGGTCCGTCGTAATTCAGATTCGCCGCCCACGATCTCCAGAACCGGCGCGTCGAACGAAGATGATCGTAGGAACGGTAGGCGGCCGTGCGCTCCGGGCGAGCCGTGTTCCATGAAAGCACAGCCCACAGTCGTCGTTCCTTGTTCAGAACGAAGCGTGCAACCGCACCACCCTGTGGCCGCATTTCGAATCGCACGCCACCGCCGACCGAAAGAGAAAGACGCTCCCCGTTCGGACCGCGTGCCATGACTCCCTCTTCGGCCAATTCGATTCGAGTTTCCGCGCGGCCGTAGTCGAAGCGTGGGTCGAATACGATCTCCATGTCGACCGAACCTTCGCGCGCCTCGATCAGGCGGTGGAGTTCGTGCGCCGAGGTGCGCGGGTCGTCACTCCACGGCATGAAGTCGGTCAAACACACCGTCCCCTGGTCCGGCAAGCGAAAGAGCGTCTGCAGCACGTTGGTGTCGCCGTCGTAGGCTTGCAGGCTCTGGTACCGCTGTGTGCTCGGCGACACACGAAAGAAACCGCCGCGGTCCGGATCCAGGATCGCCGCGAAGACGCTGGGGCTGTCGAAGGCAGGAAAGCACAGCCAGTCGACGCTTCCATCGACGCCGATCAATGCGCAGCTGTATCCCTGTCCGACTACACCGTGTTTTCCGATAGCGAGCGGCGAGCCATCGATCTCGAACGCCTGGTTGACACGTCTTGAAGCGGTGTAGATGTCCACGAGACCCCAGTGGTGGTTACTCGGCCGATTCGGCCCCGGGGTCGAGCCGGCGGCCGGTCGGCTCGAAGTAATAGATGCTGGAGATCTTCTTGCGGTGCAGGAAGCCGTCGAACGAAGTCCGCAGGACGCCGAGACCGTACTTGACCGAACGACGGAAATTGATCGACGACGCCTCTTCGAAGTACGCCGCCGGGCAGCTGATTTCGCCGATTTCGAAACCGGCCAGCAGGATCTGGGCGAGCATCTGGTTGTCGAACACGAAATCGTCCGAGTTCTCGAGCAAACTCAATGATTCGAGAACCTCGCGGGAGAATGCGCGATATCCGGTGTGGTACTCGGACAGCTTTGCGCCCAGTAGCAGGTTCTGGATCGCAGTGAGGACCCGGTTGGCGACGTACTTGTAGACCGGCATGCCGCCCGCCAGAGCGCGTCCACCCAGTACCCGAGAGCCGAGGACCACATCGAAAGGGCCATCTGTGATCATGACGATCATGGCTGGCAACAACGCGGGTGTGTACTGGTAATCCGGATGCAGCATGACGATCACGTCGGCGCCCAGGCGGAGAGCTTCGGTGTAACAGGTCTTCTGGTTGCCGCCGTAACCCCGATTGGTGGGATGAACCAGGGTGTGCAGACCGAGTCGTTCAGCGACCTCGACGGTTTCGTCGGGGCTCGCATCGTCTGTGACGACGACTTCGTCAACGAGATCGAGTGGAATCTCGCTGTACGTCTGCTCCAGGGTCTTCGCCGCATTGTACGCCGGCATCACCACAACGATTTTCTTACCGTGGAACACGGACGTTCGCTCCTTTCAGTGCCATCGGGGCTAGAATCGAAAACCGCTGCCCGGATGGCGGAATGGTAGACGCGGGCGACTTAAAATCGCCTGGCCAAGAGTCGTGCAGGTTCGAGTCCTGCTCCGGGCACCGTCTGTTTCTCACCCTGCACAACACGGTGAGGTCATAGATCCAGGTCTTCAGGCCGAACGACTGCTCGGACCTCATCGGTTTCGAGCAACTGCTCGAGTGCCCCTCGGTCGAGCAGGGTCGTTCGTTGGTATCCGAGACAGGGGAGCTCGAGCTCGAGTCGGAAGATCTCGCGGGGTTCGCGGAACACGAGCCGAATGCGCAAATTCTGGCTGCCACCCGCCTCGACGATTTCGTTTCGCAGCGACGCGAGGATCCGCTGCGAGCGGGCATCGCTTGCGAGTAGCGTCCCGAGACACGCGTCGAGGTCGGACGCGGCGTGGGCGCCAAGGCCATCGGTCCCGTCGGAGATCGCGAGGGCGGCCGCGGTCGAAAAGGTACGATCGCTCGTCGTCTCGCTGGGGGAACCGTTGCGAACGACGCGCGGACGGTGTGCAATCTTGAACGCTCCAGGCGGCCTCATTCCGACAAGCATACCCGCAAAGACTCGTGCTCTCCAAGCGCATTCGGTTGTCTTCGACAGGGCGGCACGTCGCCGATCGAACGGCGACGTTGGCCGAACGCTTGTGCGTCAGTCCTCGGCGGGGTCCTGCGTTTCCGAACGGCGCGCGACATACTCGTCGAGCGCTTGAAGCTGCTCGGACGCTCCGCCGAGAAATTCGATTCCGATACCACTGTCATTTTCGCTCGAGTTCGGACTCAAGACCCGTTTGACCCAGGCGATGCGACCGATGGCTTCGAGCGGCCTTCCCGACGGCAAGCGGATCTCGACGAGAATACGCCGTCCCGCGTCCAGCGGTTCTTCGGTACGAATGAACGCTCCACCCCGCGACACATTGCCGCAGGTTTCCTGCAACGAGCGAAAGAACGGCCGGCCTGTCCACGGATCGCGCTCGGGCTCGATGGTGGAGATACGTACGGGAATCGTCGAGTCGATGCGCTCGAAACGACGCTGATGACTGAATCGATCGGATTGATCGGGCACGGTGAGTTCCTCCTTCGGCGAACGGCAACTCATCGGCAAGTCTGCATCCGCAGCTTGAGAGAAGAAATCTCACTGCGATCCGAGTCGGTGCGAGTTCGACGAGCAGGGTGCTGATTGGATCCGCTGTGACGCGATAGAGCGGGGAACTGGCGGGGCGCGCACTTCGACGCTCATGGAATGCACGGCTGCGCCTAAAGAGCGTCCTCGAAGAGGTCGATGAGTAGCCGAGCGGGGGATCGGCGAAAGCGGCCGTGTCGCACCCCTGACGACAGGGGGGCGAAAGTTTGGACAAACTCGTGTTTTCGCCCGAGAACTGTCGTCGGATGGGGCTTTCGGAAGAAGAACCGGTTCGATTGCTGGCATCGGGATCCAAGACGGTCCTGTTGGAGCGGGTCGGTGCCGGGGCCACCGAGGCGCTGCCCTGGGACCGGGACCTCGTGCTCACCGCCGATGTCGCGTCTTTCGCTCTGGCCGACATACTGCATCTGCTGCACGCATCATCGAAGTCCGGTTTCCTGTTCTTCGAAAACGACGAGCACACCAAATCGGTGTATCTGCACCGCGGTGAAGTCGTATTTGCAGCCTCCAACCAGGCCTACGACCGCCTCGGCGAATGTCTGTTGCGATCGAGTGTACTCACGCCCGAGCAACTCGAAGACGCAGTGCGCGCCTATCGACCGCCGGGGCAGTTCGGACGAATCCTGGTCGAGCGTGGCGTCCTGACCTCTCGCGAACTCTGGGCCGGCGTCAAGCTCCAGGTGGAAGAGATCGTCCGCTCGCTGTTTTCCTACGGCGCGGGTTCCGTGTTGTTCTGGGAAGGGGAGATCCGTCCGGACAACGTCGTGCGGTTGTCGCTTCCAACCAGGCGCTTGATCGCAGACGGGCTGCGGAGGCGTGACGAGCTGTTGAAGTTCCTCGCTTGGCTCGAAGCGCCGAGGGTGCAGATCGAACCGGTGGAGGGTGCCGGACAGAAGCTCACCGGCACCGAGCGAGTGATGTTCGACGCGATTTCGGCAGAGCGTACCTTTGCAGCGCAATGCCGCAGG
>JAJDAM010000331.1 GCA_029261905.1 Deltaproteobacteria bacterium | reverse complement strand
TTGGAGAACCTGCGCTTTCACGCTGCCGAGGAAAAGAACGATCCGGATTTCGCAAAAGCACTGGCTACAGGGGTCGACGTCTACGTCAATGATGCGTTCGGCACCGCCCACCGGGCACATGCATCGACGGTCGGGATGGTGCCCTCGGTTCCCCGCGTAGCGGCGGGACAACTGATGGCGTCCGAACTCGAACACCTTCGCGTCGTGTTGGAGCCGGTCCGTCCGCTGATGGTCATTCTGGGCGGCGCCAAGGTCTCCGACAAACTGGCCGTGCTGGAAGCGCTCGCGCCACACGCGGACATTCTCGCGATCGGTGGGGCCATGGCATACACATTCATGGCCGCGCACGGAACTCCGATCGGGAACTCCCTCGTCGAGCCGGACCGCTTCGAGGACGCACTGGCGGTCGAGCGGGCCGTCGCCGAAGCCGGCCGGCAGTTGTTGCTCCCGACTGATCACGTCGTGGCCCAGAAGCTCGAGGCCAACGCTGCGTGCCGGGTGAGCGACGAGATCCCCGAAGGCTACCTCGGCGTGGACATCGGGCCCAAGACCGCCCAGCGCTACGCCGAAATGGCGGGACAGGCCAAGACGATCTTCTGGAACGGTCCGATGGGTGTATTCGAAATCGACGCATTCGCCGAAGGAACCAGGACCGTCGCGACTGCGGTAGCCGCAGCCGATGCGGTCAGCGTGGTGGGTGGAGGCGATTCACTCGCCGCCATCAACCGACTGAAGCTGGGAGACCAGATCAGCCACATGTCGACCGGCGGTGGTGCTTCGCTCGAGTACGTCCAGGGACTGGCCCTGCCCGGCGTCACCGCGTTGGAAAGAAATTCCTAGGCAGGCCACAGCCGCGTTCTCGACCAGCTCTCGACCAATCCCCCAACCAGCTCTCAACCAGCCCCCAACCACCTCCCACACTTCGGAGCGATGTCCATGCGCAAACCGATTCTTGCCGCAAACTGGAAGATGCAAAAGACGATTCCCGAAGCGATCGAATTCGCGGAAGCCTTCCTTCCGCTCGTTGCCGATGCGGAGGTCGATGTCGTGATTGCTCCTCCCTTTACCCTGCTCGACCGGCTGGGCGCAAAGCTCTCCGGATCCGGGATCGCGCTCGCCGCCCAGAACGTCAACCCGAACGAAAGCGGTGCGTTCACCGGTGAGATCGCACCCGGCATGCTGGTCGATTTAGGATGCCAGTACGCCATCGTCGGCCACAGTGAGCGTCGAGCGCTCTACGGCGAAACCGATGCGCTGGTGAGCCAGAAGGCGGCTTCGTTGTTGAACCACGACATACGACCCATCGTCTGCGTCGGCGAGACGCTGGAGCAGCGCGATGCCGGGAGCGCGTTGAGTGTCGTCGCAGAACAACTGCGGGGTAGCCTCGCCGAGGTCGCCAGCGATCGGGCGTCCGAAGTCGTCATCGCATACGAGCCGGTCTGGGCGATCGGCACGGGTCGAACCGCGACACCCCAGATCGCTCAGGAAGTTCACGAGTCAATTCGATCCGTCCTGGGGGATCTGTTCGGTGCCGTGGGCGGAGAGATCCGAATTCAGTACGGTGGGTCGGTGAAGCCCGAAACCGTGTACGATCTGATGAATCAGCCGGACATCGATGGCGCGCTGGTCGGGGGAGCGAGTCTGGACCCCGAAGCGTTCTCGCGAATCGTCCACTTCGAGCGAGAGGGTTCCCAGTGACCATTGCATTGACCGTTCTCCACATCCTGGCGTGCTTCGTGCTGATAGCGGTCGTACTGCTCCAGCGCGGGAAAGGCGCCGAGATGGGCGCGGTGTTCGGCGGCGGCGCAAGTTCTACCGTGTTCGGCAGCCGGGGTGCGGGCAACTTCCTGACCAAGCTCACCACCGCTTGCGCAGTGGTCTTCATGCTTACGAGCCTGTCGCTGTCCTACATCGGCACGCAGGACGCAGGCGATCGATTGTTCCAGGACGGCGTCACCGAGGCTCCGGCAGCCGAAGGCGAGGACTCGCCCTTCGAGCAGTTGGGCACCGTAGAGCCCGAGGAAGCGACTGGCAGCGATGCCTTCATCGAAGTTCCGGTAGAGGTCCCCATCGGAGAAGCCGGTGACGATGCCGCTTCAGACGGAGCTGCCGAGACGCCGTAACAGACACCGAACAACAGACGGATTGTCAGGGGTCCAGTGTTCGGTATTCTGGGCCCGCTTCTAGCGTGCGGCAGTGGCGGAATCTGGTAGACGCACCAGCTTGAGGGGCTGGCGGGGGCAACCTCGTGGAGGTTCGAATCCTCTCTGCCGCACCATTTCCCGCCCTCTGGGAACCCGATCCGATCGAAGTCTCGATGCTGTCCAAGCTCGCCGGGCTAGCCGCGCCGCCTGAACCCCGCGAGTACGAGCAACCCGCCGATCAGAAGTTGCGCGGCGGAAGGCTCCGGCGTCAGGATCGGCATGAAGGAGATGTCGCTCAACGAGATCCATTGGTTTCCCTGGGCCGCGTCTACGTTGGCGTATCGGATCTCGATCTGGCTGTAGGTACCGCCCATGAAATCGACCCGTGCGGTACCCGAATCGGATGCGTTTCCCGGGCCTCCCGAGTCCCCGTCCCCTCTCACGACTCCGTTGCCGGCGTTGTAGGTCCAGACCGGGGTGGAGCCGCCTACGCTGCTGACCGAGGTCGGGTTCTCTCTCGCGGCGGTATCGAAGTCGATCGAGCGCAACCGAATGCGATCGCGCCACTGCCCTGCCGCTCGGTCGATGTCGAACAGGTCGAATTGAACGTCGGTCACGCCTGCGGGAAACAGAAAATCGATCGTCACGACCAGCGCGCTGGCACCCCGACCGTTGCCATTCGTGCGGAGAAACAGGCTTTCGGGGTTCGCGTTGTTCGCTGCGTTGTCGGGCGGATTCAAATACAGATTCGTCGCGGGCGATGGACCGGCGGGCGGGCCTCCGGTAGTGCTGAGCGCACCGCTCGGATCGGTGATGGTCACGATCACGGTACCGGTCGGAAAAACGTAGGTTTCCGTGAGCGTGTTCGGATCGGTCCATTGATGGACCTCGCCGAAATCGATGGTGTCTGCAGCGGAGGTACCGGCAGCGGTCAAGATGGCCAACGCACAGGTGACCGTCACTGCATTGGCCAAACAGCGATACCACCGAACGCTACCTGGTTGGCTGTTTCTCGATTCGAACCCGCACACTCGCATCGCTTACCCACCCGCCTCGTTTCCGAGATTGGACCCATCACCGATCGGATCACTCGACTTCGGGCCAGGGGGGGACCCAGCAACGCGAACACGCACTCTGTCGAGTTCGAACGGTCCGCGTCTACTGAATCGGCTATTTCGGCGTTCGAATTAGTTTTTTGTGTTCATATTCGAGCCGTTTCAGGAAATCCGACCGATCCACCCGAAGAATGGCGCGAAATTACTGCTCGCCGAACCCACTCCCCTGGATTCGGCGCGTCCCAGTCGCTGAGTTAGGCTCCGAGAGGGCGTACCGAGCTGGCTGATGGAGATGGCGGTTGAGATTGCGTAGAGGAGTCGTCGCGTGGATGGCGTCACTGCTGTTCGCCTCGCCCGCGATCGCTCAGGGGGTACCCGAGATCGTGGGTGTGTACGAAGGGGGCAGCACGATCGCGATCTGGGGCTGTGCAAAACCATCCGACAACAAGACGACCGTCGGCACCGGATCGATCGACATCACCCAACAAACCGGGAGTACATTCTCGGGCCAGGCCGTGTTCACCACAGGGGTCGAGGGCACGTCCGTCAGCGAGGTGCTGACGCTGTCGGGCACCGTCACGACGGGTGGCTCTCTGAGTGGGTCCGCAACGAGCCAGGGAAACATCGAAGGCGCGCCGTCGGGCAGCGGTCAGGCCAGCTTCACAGGGAGCTTCGCCGCGAACGGTATCTTGCTGAAGTTCCCCGGCGGCTCGGTCGGAATCGACGGCTGCCAACACAACGGGGCCCAGCTATCGGGCACCCGCTGTGGAAACGGGTCCGTCGAGGGAAGCGAGCAATGCGACGATGGGAACATCGCCAGTGGTGATGGCTGCTCGTCTTCGTGTGTCTCGGAGTTCTGTGGTGACGGTATCGTGCAGAGTGGGCTCGGTGAGTTGTGCGATGACGGCGATCTCGACCCCGACGACACATGCGACAACGCGTGCATGATCCCGGAACCCGACACCACGCTTTTCCGACTGGCCGGGGTGTTCGCATTGGCGCTGATGCAGCGCCGCCGACGCGCGACGGGCCGGATCCCGGAAGCCTGAGCGGCCATCGGGTTGCTGAAGATCTTCAAGCAGCTGGACCGAGCCCTGGCTGCGCCGCAATCAGCGCGGAGGCCCGGAGCGCATGTGCTCCACCGACTTCGCAACTCGTGATTCGCGACCGGATCACCTGCATCAACCCAGCCTTTTTCGGCGGAAGGGCTGCGACAGGCGCCGAGTGAAATTCGACGCCGTGTCGAACAGCTTCGAATGACTGTCGGCCTGTGAGTCGATGCCGGGCAATCGCGCGACGATGTCGTCCAGTCTCTCGACGCCCCCGTCCTCTATCCACTCGAACTCGAGAGCCGCCCCGGACGGGTCGACGCGGATGACTTTGGCCGCGACTCCGACGGGTTTACCACCGTCTTCAGTGTCGATCACCAGTCGCACATGCGCGCCCAGCGTCAGCGCGGGATGAGCGCGAACCCGCATTCCCCCGACCGATAGATCCTGCCCGACGAACGGCTGCTCGGGGAACCCTTCCGGCGCCACCAGACCGTCGTACGCGACGCGGTGTTGGCGGCGACGTTCTCCGGCGTCCGAACCCGCTAGATCCTCGAGTCCTTCCATCCGCGACTCGTCCAGCTCTGGGCTCGCGAAATTCTTTTTGGACCCGTCCCAGGTTGCGGGACCGCTAGCCAGCGAGATCAGGATGCCGGCCACGAGCGGACGGTCGGCCTCGGGGATGGGTCGGAAGCGCACGGCCAGCGAGTTCTCGACGCCTCGGCCGACGATCGGAACTTCCTCCTTGCAGCGCAGCACCGTGCCCTTCAAGTCGAAGGCGCGACCGCCGGCGAGGTCTGCGGGCAGCGTAACGGTGATGTCGGTTCCCTTCTGAACGGCCTGAGCACACAACAGGCGACAGCCACGGGTCGACAGATCGACCAGCACCGCGGGGCGCCGCCGCAGACCGGATCGGAAGCTGACCGACGCGCCCACGGCAACTCGCCGCCCGCGCCGTTCGTTGCCCCCGTAGATCGCACACTGCAGGAGCATGCCCAGCGCACTCGGGTGCACCGGCCGGCGCACGACGTAGTTGTACCCCAGCTGAAGCAGGCGCCGGCGCTCACTCCAACTGTCGACCGTGGCGATCCAGATCTCGTTGTGGGTCGTCGAGCGTTCGAGGCGATGGTGGACGGCGCGGATCCCGGTGGTGACGAGCAGGTCGAGCCGGTCGGGAAGTTCGCGGTGCTCCTGCCGCTTGTCCCAATGCTCATAGTCCACGCCCAATGACTCGATGATGCGGCGCACGTCGTCGAGTTCGCCGTCGTCGATCACCAGG
>JAJDAM010000330.1 GCA_029261905.1 Deltaproteobacteria bacterium | reverse complement strand
AAGCGCATCAACGGAATGCTCGTCACCGCACCGCGGCGAAACTCCGCCTCGGGTTTCACCGATCCCAGGTGCGTCGTAACCAGCAGAGCGGTCGAAACCGCTACCGCGAGCGCAACGGACACCCACGCGGGTCCGGGAACGGACGCGCGCCCGATCGCGCGAATTCCATCAGCGATCAACCAGTAGACGATCGGAAGGACCGGAACCAGGAACCGAAACTCGAACAGATCGCCACCGACGTAGAACACGTAACTGGAATAGCCGAATGCGGCGGCGATCAGTAACGCGCGCTCCGCCGTCACTCTGCGCTCCAGGATACTCCCGACAAATGCCAGCGGAAGAAACCAGTGCAGCGCATAGTCTTGAAAGAACAACCGGAAATAGGGAATCGATTTTTCGGGCGAAAATCCGGTGACCTTCGCGTAGAAGGTATTGGGCAGCCATTCGCCGTAGTAGCCATACCGCCAGAGGAAGTGGAGGCCCACGATTGTCGTCAGGGGCGCCAGCCAGACCCATAGCCGGCGCGGCTCACGACGCCGAAGACCGAGATCCACCCACTGGAAGCCGGCCGCCACCGCCGCAAACAGAATCCCCTCGGGTCGAGTCAACGCGGCCAACCCGAGCAGAATCGATGACACGGGCCAGCGGCCGTTTTCCCGCTGGCGCTCGGCAAGTAGCGACACGAGCGCGGCGATCACGAGCAGCGAGAAGAACTGCGTCGCCAACCCACCTGTCGACCAGGCTGTGAATGAACGGCTCAGTACCAGTGACGCGGGTGCGAGCCAACACGCGGCACTGCGCCAACCCCAGACACGAGCTGAAAGAAAAACGAGTGCAACCCACACGCCTACACCCGATGTGACACCCAGTGCGTTGGCAGCGGCTTCTGGAGTCGCACCGATCGCCATGGCTGCAGCGATCAGCAGGACCCAGAGAAAATTGGTGTAGCCCTCGACCCGCTCACCCGGGTTCCACACCAGGCCGTGTCCATCGACGAGGTTTTGGGCGTACCGAAAGCTGATGAATGCATCGTCGACCGTAAACGCGTACTGCGCGACGTTGACGAAATAGACAACAGCAACCAGCGCACACGCGATCCAGCCAAACCATGGGATGCGTCGTTCGAGCAACGCGGAAGGGCTCATGTGCTGCGCTTCGGGCGGGCGTCGATCGGATCCGCGCTCAATCGCCCGACAGATGCGATTGCGCGTCGCGGACCTCGCCGAAACCCGCACTCGATGGCTTGCGGCCGAGTGCCTCGATCGGATCGCGAAGGTCATCGATGTAACCGAGCGCATAGGCACCCCGCGCGTAGCCCATCATGCGCAACAGGTCGTCCGGTAGCTCGCACGCGATTTCTCGAGGAACCGACAGATACTGGTTCTCCTCCTGCCGGAGCCACGCGACGTTGTAGGTGATGTTGATTCCGATCCGAACCGCGTCGCTCCGGTTGGCTCCACCACCGTGATACAGAGCGCCCGTATAGAGCAAGACACTGCCCTGCTCCATTTCAGCGGGCACGGTATCCGAATGCTCGAAGCGCAGTTTGTCGTCGAACAGATGGCTTCCCGGGATGACCCGAGTCGCTCCGTTTTTCTCGGTGAAGTCCGTCGCAGCCCACAGCGTGTTGCATTGAACCTCGTACCCCGTTGGAAACGGGAAGAAGTCGAATGCCCATTGGTCGCGATGAATGTCCTGCCCCGACTCCCCGGCCCCGATCGCAATCACCTGGGTGAGATGCAGCTGGAAATTCTTTGCGTGAGAAAGAACTGCTTTGACGGTACCGACGACCGTCGGGTGCATGACCATTTCGCGCGCCGCTGGCGAACGCGCGATCAACGCGCCCGTGCGTTTGGTCGACTTCCCAGTGAAGCCGTCGGTACCGATCCGGGTGGCTTCCACATACGGCCCGATCTCCTCGCCGAAACGCGCGATGAGCGCGGGATCCGCGAGTCGATCGACGACCACACAACCGTCCCGCTTCAGGACCTCGGCGAGCCGGTCGGGTGTCGTATCACTGGGAAGGTGCTCGATCGACATGCGCTCCTCCTATCTCGTCCTCGTCCCGTGCTCATCCCGGGTGGGTACTCGACCGGTTGCCCGAAACGATCGCCGGTCAGTCGCCGATTCTTGACGCGCGTCGTCTCGACCGCGTCACCCGAGCAGCCACACGATCGACGCGACCAATATCAGCCCCGCAGCGACCGCCGCACCGATCCTCATCATCTGCTCGCGGCTGTAGCCAGCGAGCGGCGCTTCTCCACGTCCCTCTTCGTCGAGAACCAACGCACTCACCATCACGGTCACGTTGTCGGGGGCACCATTCTCCTTGGCGACCGAAACGAGATGCGGGACCACTTCCTGGGGCGACATCCGACGCAGCGCATCTTCGATCTGCTCGTCGCGTACCACACCGTACAGACCATCACTGCACAGCAGCAGGCAATCGCCTTCGCGCACGTCGAGCGGCGCCTCTTCGATATCGACACTCGGTGTCGCGCCGACCGATCGCAAGATTTCGTTGCGACGTGGATGCGATTCGGCCTCTTCCTCGCTGATCGCGCCGCGGCGTACCAGTTCTCCCACGGTCGAGTGATCGGCCGTCAATCGCTCGAGATGGTCATCGCGTAGCCGGTAAGCGCGGCTGTCGCCGACATGCGCGACCCACGCGCCGCCACCCTGACCGCCGAACAGCGCCGCAACGGCCGTGGTTCCCATTCCGGTCAATTCGATATCGGCCGAGGCTGCACCGTAGACGCGGGCATTGCCTTCGGTGATCGCCTCTCGAAGCGTCTCCAGATCCCACACCGGCGCCGACCGGAACTGCTCCTTGACGACCTCGACCAACAGGCGGCTCGCTGTCGACCCCCCTTGGTGGCCTCCCATGCCGTCGGCAACGAGCAACAACTGCTCACCATTGGGCCCCCGAAGCTCGAGACAGGCGTCCTGGTTCTCATCCCGAACCATTCCGGTATCGGTGAGACTCACCGTGTGGATTTTGACCCTGCCCGTTTCCCGCATCACGAAAGAAACTGACCGACGTCGATCGCGCTCATGCTGACGTTCTCCGATTGGTGGTGCCCGATCGATCCGCCAGGCCTCTCGCTGTGGGCGACTTCGCTGTTGGCGTGGTGTCCGGAACAGTATCACGTGAGACGTGCTTTGATCCGCCCCGCGTTCGTTCTGACAGCTCGATCATGCGCCTCCAAGTGGCCCGTCCCAGTGCTCGATCGAGTACAGATCCCCGAACTTGCTCTGGAGGTAGTCTCGATAGGCATCGATGCGCAGCGGTGTCCCGGTCGCGCGCTCGATCAGGGCATCGACCTCGAGCTTCCGGCCATGGCGGTGCACGTTTCCCCCCAGCCAATCGCGCAGCGTCCCGAATCGACCGCTCTGGGTCTCGCTGGCGATCTCGGGTGCGTCGCGATTGGCGGCGGCAAAAAGCTGGGCGCTGAGCACGTTTCCGAGCGCATAGCACTGGAACTGCCCACCGATGACATCGGCGTACCAGTGGACATCTTGCATCACGCCATCGGTGTCGCTTTCCGGTGAGACGCCGAGGTCGCTCTGGTACCGCTCGTTCCAGGCCACCGGCAGGTCACGCACTTCGAGCCGACCCTCGAGCAGCGCGAGTTCGAGATCGAAGCGGATGATCACATGCAGGTTGTAGGTGACCTCGTCGGCGTCGGTTCGAATCAGCGTCGGCTCGACGCGATTGATGGCGCGATAGAACGCTTCGGGTTCCACGGCCTCGAGTTGCGGAAAAACCGCCTGCAGTTCGGCGAAGTGATGAAGCCAGAAGCCGCGCCCTCGACAGACGAGGTTTTCCCACAGGCGAGACTGGCTCTCGTGCACACCCGCCGATACGCCAGACCCGAGTGGACCCCGATCGAGCGCGGGGGAGACCCCCAACTCGTACAGCGCGTGCCCCGCTTCGTGAATGGTCGAGAAGAGCGCCTCCGACAGATCGTCGGTCCGAACCCGTGTCGTGATCCGAACATCATCACCCGAAAATCGGGTCATGAACGGGTGGTGTGTTCGATCTTGGCGACCTCTCGCGAAGTCGTACCCCATCCGCTCGATGAGGGTGCGACCGAAGGCGATCTGCGCGTCTTCATCGAAATGGCCGCGAACGGCTGCGAGGTCGGGCTTCGGTTGCTGAGCGATCTGTCGGAGCATCGGTACCAGAACACCGCGCAGTTCGCCGAACAACGGCTGAAGTCGATCGACCGTCGTGCCGGGATCCGCCCGGTCGATCAGCGGATCCGCGACGTGCGAAAAACCTGTGTGAAACGTTGCGAGTTCGCGGCTCAACTCCAACGTTCGCTCCAACAGCGGTACGAGGCTCGAGAAGTCGTTTGCCGGTCGCGCGCGGATCCAGGCCTCGTAGCTACCCGACTGGTGGGCCGCGAGACGAGCCGCGAACTCCCCAGGT
>JAJDAM010000329.1 GCA_029261905.1 Deltaproteobacteria bacterium | reverse complement strand
CCCGTCACGACAGTCAGCACCAGTGCGAGCGCGCGGACCATTTGGCAACAGCTCCCGGGAGTGAGGGACCATCTTGCCCGAATGGGCGGCGAGTTGGAACCCCCATCTATGCGGAACAATTCAAGCGCCAGCAGCTGCCGTCAGTGCGATTCGAAGGTGGCCGACGCGGCTAGAAGAACGTCGTGATGGCCCAGATCGACGCGACGTCGATATCTGAGGGCACTGCTCAAAACGTGGGCGGGCAATGGAAAGCCAGGGTCTCACCCGTGGTGGGATGTCGAAAGCCGAGGTCGCATGCGTGCAGCTTCATCTGCCCCGGTCCAGTGCCGCTTCCGTAAAACGGGTCGCCGACGATCGGGATGCCGAGTCCGCGTTCATGGGCGGCGTGCACGCGCAGCTGGTGGGTACGCCCTGTGATGGGTGTGAACACGACGCGCGTGCGCCCGGCGGTGACCCCGAGATTCTTCCAGTGCGTGATTCCCACCTTGCCGTGGATCTCGTCGTAGATCTGCATCGGGCGGTGATCGATGTCGAGGCGAAACGGCAACTGAATCGTCCCGAACTTGGCTTCGAGCACTCCTTCGAGGAGCGCGATGTATCGCTTGGTTGTCTCGCGCCGCTCGAATTGCATGGAGAGGTTCTTCTGCGACGCCGCATCGATCGCTACCACGATGAGTCCCGATGTGTCCATGTCGAGTCGATGGACGGCCGGGTGATCGATGCAGCCGGGATACATCATGCGGACACGCGTCGTCACCGAGTCGATCTTGTCCGGCCCGCGGCCGGGAACCGATAGGAAACCGCTGGGCTTGTTGACCACGACGAATGCGGGATCTTCGTGAACGATCTGAAGAGCGGATTCAAACCCCATTCAGGCCACAAAGCAAGAACCCGAGGATTGGCTGGCAGCGAGACTCGCAACACGAGTAGAAGTCGCCTGGCTTTCGGGTCGAGGACGAATCCACTGCGCCCCAGTAGAACTCAGCGATTCCAATCGGTGTCAGCGCATTGCGTGCGGCGTGGTTCAAGAGCTTCGGTGCGCAGCATTCACCGACGCCGGCCGGGATGGTCTGCTTTCCCTCGGGTCGGTGAGCGAATGCGTCCTTCAGCGATCGGTTTTCGCCACGGAAATTTTCGAATCGATACAGCGATTGCATGTCGCGCCACAAGTCCTGTGACAGCCGTGTCCTTTCGCGCCGCAGGCTGGACGCATTCGGCGTTTTTGCTGCCAGCGATTCCAGTTCGCGGGTCGCACGTTGGATTTCTTCGGTGCCGGGCAGGACGATTCCATAGTAGGAATCGGCGCTCAGGATCGGTGGCACCCATCCGTCGATGTCCCGAATGCCGCCGCGCAGCGACGAGAACGCGCGCAGCACGACCGTGCTTCCGTGATCATCTCGACACTCGAGCACGCCGAACATATGACCGCGATCGCCGGGGAACAGCTGATCGAAGCCAAGTTTCGGGTCGGCCTGGTCGTCCGGCACGCGATAGTCGAGCCGTCGAATTTCCTCGAACTCGCGCATCAGCGAGTGCGCGTGGGCCGGGGCCTCCCCCGACGGCACTCGGTGTGTAGTGCGGCAGTCTCGGCAGTAGCCGAAGCACGGGGCTGTCTGGTCGGATCGAGTGGCGGTCATCGGGTGGCGGTCATCGTCTGCTCGACAGGAGGGTATCGTGCGGCCCAGGCACTGTCGCTCGCATGGGCTTCCGTGCGCGTGCTGCGAGCCGACCTCGAACGGGTAGACTGAGCGCGACTTCTGCCGATGAGGAACCTCGCATGCCCCGACCCACCCTCCGCACCGAATTATGTGATCGTCTTGGAATCGAATACCCGGTCATCCTCGCGGGCATGGGGCCGGTAGCGGGAGTCGGGGCGCCGGTGGCAACGGCGGAACTGGCGGCAGCCGTATCGAATGCGGGCGGGCTCGGCGTGCTGGGGGGCGTCGCATACACGGCCGACGCGCTGCGCGCCGAGATCGAGAAGGTCCGCTCGCTCACCGACAAGCCGTTCGGTGTCGACCTGTTGTTGTCTCCCAATTTTCTCGTGCCGAGAGGTCGAACGGGCAGTCGGACTGAAAAGAGCGCGGCAAAAAAGGAGCGCCCGGCAATCAAGCTCCCCTCCGCTCATGTCGCCGCCGTCCGCAAGATCGCCGAAGAACTTCAGATCGAATGGTTGCAGGCACCGCCTACTCCCACCGGTCCGGGCACCTCGTGGATTCCAGAGGGGCAGAGCTACGCGGGCGCGCAGATGGAAGTCGTGATCGAACAGGAGGTGCCGGTATTCGCGTCCGGTCTGGGGTCGCCCGCACCGTTTTCCGAGGTCTTGAAGAAGCACGGGGTCCACATCATCTCGCTGGTCGGGACTGTGCGAGCCGCCCGTCAAGTCGCCGAAGGCGGCGCCGATTTCGTCGTCGCGCAGGGCACGGAAGCGGGTGGTCACACCGGCCGGATCGGGACGATGGCATTGCTGCCGCAAGTGATGGATGCGGTGGCTCCGGTTCCGACCATCGCCGCGGGCGGAATCGCCAGTGGCCGCGCGCTCGCGGGCGCCATCGCGATGGGTGCGGTGGGCGGCTGGGTGGGGACGGCATTTCTGGTTTCGGAAGAGGCGAATCAGCCCGACCTTCAGAAGCAACGGATCATCGATGCGGCGGCGGAGGACACGATCGTGACCCGGTTGTACTCCGGCAAGACGATGCGCAACATCAAGAACCCGCTCATCGAAGCGTGGGAAGCCTCCGGCCTGCACGCGCTCCCGATGGGAGTGCAGGGCCTGCTGATCCGGGATCTGCAGTACTCGATCGAACAAGCCGGGCGTCACGAGTTGTTGATGAACGCAGCGGGCCAAACTGCCGGGATGCTCAACGAGAGGCGACCGGCGAAAGAGATCTTGGAAGAGATGGTGGCCGAGGCTGCTGAAGTGCTGTCCGATGGGCTCGCCAGCCGCGTCGTCGCCGCCGTCTGAAACGAGGCGGTCAGGTCCCGCTTCGGCTGGGTCTACCCCATTGGTTTGAAAAAAGGAGATTCCCATGTCAGCTCGGCATCTCGCATTCCTTTCCATCCTCACGGCGTTGGGTTGCAACGGTCCCTTTGCGGTGATCCCGGGCGGTCGGCTCGCCGGCGATGTCGAGCCGGCACCGTCCGATTGGTCGTTCGCAGGGGACTACGGGACGATTCAACTCGAGACACGCCCGGATGAACCCTACTCGGTCAACATCGCCTACACGGTGATCGATGGAAGTGTCTACATCAACGCCGGCGATACCGAGACACAGTGGGTGAAGAACAAGGCGGCGAACCCACGGGTCCG
>JAJDAM010000328.1 GCA_029261905.1 Deltaproteobacteria bacterium | reverse complement strand
GTGACCTCAACAACGCGTGCGACACCTTTCCGAGTAATATCGTGGCCGGAAACTTCGGGATCGGCAAAGAGGAGTATTTCGAGCTCGACTCGCAGGAAGAGCGTTCGGTACCCAAGGTCGCATTCTCTTCGTGAACCTTCGGCGATTCACGCTCGCGTGGGTCGGGGCGCTGCAACTGCTCTCCGCGCCCGCACAGTCCGCCGAACAGATCGTCTCGATGGATGCGAACGTCACCCTCGACTCCGACGCAACCTTTCTCGTCGAGGAGCGCATCCTCTACGATTTCGGCACGGAGAGCCGCCACGGGATCTACCGGGACATTCCCGTTCGATACGGGCGCGGGGCGGCGGCCGACTACCGGGTCACGATCGACATCGAGTCCGTGACGGACCAGAGCGATCAGCCTCGTCCGTACGTCGAGAAGAGTGCCGGAGACAACCTTCGCGTTCGGATCGGCTCGAAGGATCGGACGCTGACCGGCCGACAGGAATACCGGATCCGCTACCGGGTCCGGCGCGGCCTGCTCTGGTTCGACGACCATGACGAGTTCTACTGGAACGCGACGGGCACCGACTGGCCGGTTCCGATCGGCTCCGCACAGGCGACCGTCGAGTTGCCGGACCCGGTCGGGTCCGAGGTGCGCGCGCTGTGTTTTACCGGCCAGCGCGGTTCGGTCGAGGCGGCCTGTCGCGTCCAGGTCGGCCCGCAAACAGTCGCCGTCGAAGCGATGCGGCCCCTGCGAGAGCGCCAAGGCCTCACGCTCGTGGTGTCACTGCCGAAGGGCCTCATCCGCGAGCCCAGTCCGCTCAGCAAGTTTCTCGATCGCGCGGGAGACTACCTGCGCTCCCCGCTGCTGATTCCATTTGCGGTGGCGCTCGCATTCTATTTCTGGTGGCGACGTGTCGGTCGCGATCCTGCCGGTGCTGACGGGGTCCCGGTGCGGTACGCGCCGCCCGAAGGCATGACGCCCGCAGAGGTGGGAACGGTCCTCGACGAGAAAGTCGACATGATTGACATCACTGCGACGATCCTCGACCTGGCGGTCCGGGGTTATTTGCAAATCGAAGAAACCGAGACCACGCGGTTCGTGTTTCTGTCCAACACCGACTACACGCTTCACCGCTCGAACAAGGACGCCAGCGATCTCAAGCTGCACGAGAGCAAACTTCTCAGTGGCCTTTTCGGCGGCCAGGTTTCCGTCTCGTTTTCGAGCCTGCAAGAGAAATTCCATTCACGACTGCCGGGTATCCAGGACGCGCTCTACCGAGAAGTCTCGCGCGTTGGCGGCTGGTTTCCGGCCCGCCCGGACAAGGTCCGGCGGACCTATCTGATCGGCGCGATCGTCGCGGCTGCCGTGCTCCTGGTCGTTGCGCAAACTACGCAAAGCGGCGCCTGGGTCGCATCCGCAATCGGGTCGGGTCTGGTCGGCATTGGTTTCAGCTTCATCATGCCGCGCAAGACCCGCAAGGGCCGACGCGCCCGCCAGGAGATCCTCGGCTTTCAAGAGTTCATCGAACGTGTCGAGAAGGATCGGCTGGAGCGGATCGGGCTCGACGACGTCTCGAAGTTCGAGGCGCTGCTCCCGTATGCGTTCGTGTTGGGTGTTGCGGACGAGTGGGCGGAAACCTTCGCGGATCTCTATACACAGCCACCGAACTGGTATGTCTCGGACTACGGCGGAAGCTTCCAACCCCGCATCTTCGTCAATCGAGTCGGACGGTCGCTCTCCGCAGCGGATACGACGATGCGCTCGAAACCGGCCGCGCAACGAGGCTCGGGAGGGAGCGGTTTCGGCGGCGGTGGGTTCAGCGGTGGTGGCTTTGGTGGCGGCGGCGGCGGGAGCTGGTAGGGAACTCGCACCGGGGCGATTCGCCATGGAAGTCACTCGAATAACATGTGAAACAACTCGTCCCGGTCGGCCTGCGATAACGCGCGCATCGTGAGAAATGCGACATGTCGTTTCAGGTCGGTACCACGGTGAAGCTGGATGCCCCAGAGTGGCGCGATTCGATTGGGGAGCAGTGAATAGCGGATATCAATGACACGATCTTCGCGGTTCGGGTCGAGTGCGATCATCCCGGCCGAGAACCAGCGAAAGCGTTCGAGATCACGCGCCTGCTGACTGCCGGCTTCGAGCCAACCCAGATCTCGTGAGACATCCAATCGCGAGACACTCTGGCCCAGGTAGGCCGTCGCACCCGCACCGAGCCGGACCGCGTCCACGTAGTATCGATCGTCGACTTCGTAGATCGTCTTCCACAACAGCAGGCTGCCGAAAGCCGGTTTCGCTTCGATTTCGACGACGCCGTGGCCACGACCTGCGGCGACGTCCTGACCGAACGCTTCCGCACGTTCTCGTTGTGCCACTCCGACCAGCAGGTAGCCGACCGCCCATGCACAACCGATCCAGGCGGCGACCGGGGTTTTTCGGTAGGTCGCGAACCCCAATAACAACAGCAGCGGCACAGTAAATGCCGGGTCGACCACCGACACGTTGTTCCAGGCAACGCGATGGTCGGAGAACGGCCAGAACAGCTGGGTGCCGTACGACGTACAGGCATCGAGCAGTCCGTGAGTCGCAAATCCCAACAGGCAGAAGGCGTACGTGCGACCAAACGAAATCGAGTGCCGATTCAACGGAAACGCGACCAACGCACAGAGCAGTGCGCCGAACGGGACGAAGACCAAGGAGTGGCTGAATTGGCGGTGATATTCGAGAAAGAGCAGAGGGTCGGTCGAAGAGCGAATCAGAACGTCGAGGTCGGGTGCCATCCCCGCCAGGCCGCCCAACAGCGCAGCGCGGGGCATCTGCTCTCTCGATGCGATCAATTGGGCGACGGCGGCACCCAGTACCCCTTGGCTCAGAGGGTCCATGAGTATCCGGCGCGGACACGAAACTGCGCTGCGGCTGTGTGATTCGAGGGTCTGTTCGAGGTCACCAAATCTCTCGTCTGGATTCCGCCTTCTCGAGCGATCGGGCCTGCCCCCTAGTGAGGGCGGAAGGCTTCGTACCGGACTTGAAGGCGGTGCAATTCCGAATTCTCGCCGATTCCCTCGACCGCGAAGATCTTCAGCTGCGCCGGGTCTGCCGGCGCGAAACGTTCGGGTATCAGCGCCGAGAACAATAGCCCCTGCTCCTTGAAGGGCAGCGCGGGAACGACGGCACGGATGATTCCTCGCGTCGCGACGGCGACCTGGGCGGGGCCCCGCTCCGCTCGATCTCCGACCACGAGTCCCGTGATCCGCGCAGCCGCGTACTGTTCGGGTTGGATCGATGCGAGCGCGAATGCGCCTTGCACGACTCGGGCAAGGGACGGATCCGACTGGCGATCGAACCCGCGAACGGCCTTTCCGATCAGTTCTGGACGCGGCCCGATCTCGAACAGTCCGTCCAACGCAGAATCGTCGGAGCTGCCGGATCCGAATAGTCCCAGCTTCAACGCGAGGCTCTCCCGTCGCATCGGAGTGTCGATGGGGTAGGGCTGGCCAGCCATCGAACGTTCCGCACGGGGTACGCAACCGTCGTCGAAAGCCGAACAACCGTCGACCGCCCATGGCATCTCGATCCCCAGCAGATCGGCGACGGAAGGCAAGATGTCCACACTCTCCACCATGCGATCGATCGTTTGCGCCTCGCGCTGGTGAGGGGCCTTGATGAGGAGGGGGACCGACATCACGTCCTCGGGGTGGTTCTTGACACCGCGGCGCGAGTTGTTCGGCCAGAAGGTCGCGCCGTGGTCCGCGGTCACGATGATGATCGCGGAGTCGAACAGACCGGCTCGTTGCATGCGTTCCAGTATCCGGCCGAGACATGCATCGGTGTAGCTGAGTTGAAGCAGGTGCTGTTGGTATCCCTGCTCGGCCCACCAGCTGACGGGGCCCCAGCTGTGGTGAGGAATTCCGGCGTTGGCGGGGAAGTACATTCGCCCCGACGGCAGGTGCTCCCACGGTGGATGCGGAAACAGGGTGTGGAGGAAGTACAGTGTAGGTTGGTCGCGGGCCGATTCGTCGATCGAGGCCGTGAATTCGACGAGACGCGGAACCCGGTCGGCGTGGGGAATCCCTTCCTCGGCCGCGTGAACCGGGTCGTTCATTTCGCCGAAGCCCTTCCAGGTCTGCGACAGCGAAGGCAAACCCGTCGCGAATTCGACCGGAAGCAGGAAGTGGAGATAGATCGTTCGCAGATCGACCGCGATCTCGACGAGCGATGCGAGGGTGTCCGTCTCGCCGGGCCCTTCCGGCTGGTGAAGGGTCGTGACAGGCTCATCTGCCACGATGCGGTAGCGAGCGCCGAGCAGGCTGAAGAGGTTGTCGGGATGGTCGGTGGCTGTCGGCAGCCGAGCCCCGTCCGGGAATCGACCGGTCAATATCGCTGGGACTGCGAGGATCGACTCGGCGTGCACCGCACTCGCGGCGCGGAACCAGGTCGAGGTTCCAGCGAGTTTCGCAAATGCGGGGTAGCGCACCGGATCGATCCGCTCGTGCTCGTCGAGCAGCGACGTCAGAGGGAGTTCGTCGAAGATGATGAACAGAATGGGAGGAAGCTCGGCGGTTGACTCGAATGCGACGGGTACCCGCGCCGGTTGCGGGTGGAGCAACTTGGCGATCGGTTCGCTGTTTGCAAAAACGACGAGGGCCACGAGCGGGGCGACACCGAGAACTGTCAAAAACTGCCGGAGCAACCGCGACCTGAGGTACGCGAGCGCAACCAGGGCTCCTGCGGCTGCACTGATCCACAGCGTGGTCGTCCCTGAGAATCCGGTCGTGCCATTCGCAATCGGCAAACCGATGCCTGCCGCCAGGACTCCAGTCGACGCCGCTCTGAGCCAGCTGGACCCAACGGGACTCCATCGGGCAGCGCCGGCCTCGATGATCCAGAGCAACACTGGCGGGCCGACCAGCAGGCCAACGGCCACGGACCCGATCATCATCGGCGTGGCGCGGTGCGCGACGAGGAAGGCCGGGTTGCGCGCGATCAGCTCGAGTAGTGGTTGCCCCAGGGCCATCGCGAACAGACCGAATAGCTGGGCTCCGCGCGCGAGTTCACTCTGCTCGCCAATCCCTGTCACAGGCGTCGCGCTCACGCTCAGCTCGAGCGGTCGCCGTGGAGCCGGACGATCTCCAGGATGTCGTCCCCGAAGCGTTCGATCTTCGCGAACCCCAGGCCCGGGATTCGGGCGAGAGCGGCGTGGGAATCGGGTTGCTCGCGATCGACGGCGAGTATCACGTTGCGTTGGAAGACCATGTAGGTCTTCCACTTGAGAGCCCGGGCCTTGCGTCGGCGGTAGTTGTCGAGTTCCCGCGCGATCTGGCCGCCGTATCGGCGCGAGCGCGGAGCCCTCGTTCGCCCGGCGCTCGACCCGGTCGCCGATTGGTTCGCCGCGCGGACGGGCTTACCCGGGATCCACACGGTCGGGTACTTGCGGCCGGTTCGCGTGAGTCTGCCGTCCCCCAGCATCCCATCGACCGCCGCGACGATCGAGGATTCCGAATATCCGGCGAGCTTTCCGTACTCCGGCAGCGTCAACAGCCCACCGCGCGTGAGCGTCTTGGCGCGGCTGCCGCGCAGTGCCTTCGCGAGATTCACCTTGCCCACCGGTCGCCGGAGTCCCGACACGGCCGAGACGATCAGCTCGAGCGCATCGGGTGGGAGTGCCTCGATCGGAGCGGGCGAACGCCGAGCGGATGCGACGATCGCGGCCACTGAGTCGGTACACACGTCGCAACGCCCGCAAGTGGGTGCGCCATCGATCCCGGAGAAGTGGTCGATCAGGAGCTGTTGGCGGCAGTGGTGCGAAACGGCGTATCGCTCCAGCGCAGCCAGAGCCCCTTCGCTGCGGCGAACGCTGGCGGTGTTCCCAGCGGCGATCCGACGCTGTGTCATCAAGTCGGAGGGCCCGAAGAACATCACGCAGCGCGCTGGGGCACCGTCGCGGCCGGCTCGGCCCGCCTCCTGGTAGTACGCCTCCACGCTGCCCGGTGCCTGGAAGTGGACGATGAGTCGAATGTCGGGAATATCGATTCCCATTCCGAAGGCGTTCGTCGCAACCAGGACGCGGGTTCGGCCGGCCTCGAAGGCCTGTTGTGCCCGTTGCCGTGCGAGCTTCGTGCGGCCGGCATGGTAGTGCCCGACGCCGACCCCGGCGGAGCGCAAAGCCTTCGATACGCTGTCGGTCGTCTTTCTCGTGCTGCAGTAGATGATCGCCCGACCCGGACCGCGACGGCCGCGCAAGTCGGCTGTTTCCAGCTGCGAAATCAGGCATTCCAACCGTTCCGCGTGAGCGCGAAGTGAGCGAACTTCGAACGTCAGGTTCGGACGGCCGAGATCCGAGTTCACGTGGACGGGGTCGGTCAGTCCCAGGCCGGTTTCGATCTCGGCGACCACGGCTTGGGTTGCTGTGGCGGTGAGCGCGATCATCGGCGCGTCGACGACCTCTCGCAGTTCATGCAGCAGCAGGTAGTCGGGACGGAAGTCGTGGCCCCACTGGCTCACGCAGTGAGCCTCGTCGATCGCAAGCAGCGCGATCTTCACGCGCCCGAGCATCCGCCGAAAGCTCGCCCGCGCCGCCCGCTCGGGCGAGACGTAGAGCAGAGCGAGTTCTCCGCGCAGAAACGATGTCACGGCTTCCGTCTGCTGGCTCTCATTCTGATGGCTGTGCAGTGCCGCCGCGCAAACCCCTCGCGCCGACAGTGCACCAACCCGGTCATTCATCAACGCGATCAGCGGCGAGACGACGATGGTGGTGCCGGCTCCGCGCCGGTTCGCCACGAGAGCGGGGACCTGATAGCAGAGCGACTTTCCCAAGCCGGTCGGCAGCAACACGATGGCGTCGCGTCCCGAGATCGCGGCCGAGACGGCATCTGCTTGGCCGGGGCGGAATTCCGGGTAGCCGAATACTTCGCCCAGCCTTTCGCGGGCCTCTTCCAACGTCGCAGCCGTCGGCATGGGCGAGTTGGTATCACGATCGACAGGACGCCGCCCGCGAAACCGAAAGGCCATCGCGCACTCGATCTTGCAAATCCGCCCGTCGTATCGCAGTGTGTTCGAGCTTGGGCAGTGCGACCGCTCGAATGCTCTGAGCGGGGAAGCACTTCACGAGAAGGCAGACACGGAGTAATCTCTAGCCATGGCGAAAAGCAAAGACAAAAAACCCAACGCAAAGACGAACGCGAACAAGCTCACCGCGAAGGAAAAGAAGGCGAAAAAGGCCAAGAAAAAAGAGAAGTAGGTACTCCTCTTGGCTAGCGGTTAGCACGCTCTTCGGGTGTCAGGTGTGACATCCCGAGTTCGTTGCCAATCGCGTATCGCATGTCTTTGGTGAAGCCGTCATCGATGGGAATCCCGGTCGCATCCGCGATGCGATCGACGACATTGAACATCGTGATCACGGCGGCTGTATCGACGACACCTTCCGGTCCAAGCTTCGCACCCAACTCGGCGCGGGTCTTCGCGACGGCTTCGCCGTCACGTGCCATGACTGCGTCGGTGAACGCCAGCAGTTCGGCGCCGTACACGACGCCCGAATCGATCGAAGTGTCGTTTACCGCGGAAAGATCGACCTCTGAACCACTCATCCCGCCGCTCGCACGGAGCAGGCTCGCATGCGCGGTCGTTCAGTAGAAGCACTCGTTGACGGCCGAGACGCGAGAGGCGACGAGTTCCATCTGCAGGCGATCGAGCGCGCGATCGGGTTCCGAATAGCCGGGATCGGTGACGTGATCGATCGACATGTAGTGTGATTCAGAAGTCAGGTTCAACAGCGCCACCTCGGCGGGAACCAGGCTCAGCGCACGCCCGATCTGCGGCACGTATTCGCGATCTCCGTACGCAGCTGTCCAGTCATCCCCCCCGTCAGCCCCAACGGGAACCTGCGGAACCCAGGCGCCCTCGATGCGCGCGGTCGCGGGTCGTACGCGAGAAGGTGAGCCGGGTTGAGCATCGGCCAATGCGAGCGGCGACGAACCGATCGCGCAGGCGAACACGTCGAGGGCGTTGAGAAGAACCGTCACCGATACGAGCTCTACGTATTGCTCTTCGGTCAGGTGGCCCTCGGCCATCACCCGGTCGAACCAGCTTCGGGCAAGTCGCCCCGGGTCCGTCACGATGCGGTGAATGACATCGACGATCTCGGCGCCCAATTCTCCGGGGCCGGAATGCCCACCCTCGATCGAAAACGGAGAGAGCGCGGCCTTGCGTTTGGCACACAGGCCACACGTGCTGGCTGCACGCGCCTCGAGCGCAATGGCCCGCCGTTCGGCGCCTGTCCACCAGGTGCCGCTGCGAGTGAAACTCTCCAGCAGCTGCGCATGGACGGCGAGCAGTGCAGGGCGAATCGGCAAGTGAAGCTCGGAATTCTGGAACGGCGACATGGGATACCTCCGCGAGTGCCAGAATACACTAGCTCGAATCCGGTCGACTCCGCGTTGCAGCCCTACCGGTAATTCCTCGGTCCTGCGTCGTCACTCGCCGAGCTGGCGGATCCACCTGGCAGAGCATCCCGGTGCCGGAGCGGTACCATTGCGCCGATGGGTGAAAACGGCGAGAAAAAGAAGATCATCGCGTCCAATCGCAAGGCGCGATACGAGTACGAGATTCTCGACACCTACGAGGCGGGGATCGCGCTGCTCGGCCCCGAAGTGAAGGCGTTGCGGGATGGCAAGGCGAGCCTCACGGAGGCCTATGCGGACGTCCGGCGGGGGGAGGTTTTCCTGCTCAATGCGCATATCGGCGCCTACGATCAGGCGGGGGCCTCGAACGCGCCTCCGATGCGCGAGCGCAAGCTGCTGCTCCATCGCCGCGAGATCGCGAAACTGGAAAGCCGAGTCGACGAAGCGGGGCTCACGCTGATCCCGCTTTCGGTGTACTTCAGCGGCGGACGCGCGAAGGTCGAACTGGCGCTGGCGCGCGGCAAGCGCCGCTACGACAAGCGGCAGGCGATTCGCAGCCGCGAGAACCAGCGTGATCTGGCACGGGTGATGCGAAACCGGAACCGGGGTTCGTGAAGTCGCTGTTGGGCTCGGTGCTGTTGCTCGCAGTCATGGTCCTGTTTCCCGGCTGCGCGGCCATTCGAACCGCCATCGACCCTGAACCGCCGACCACGGCTCCGCGCGACTACTGGCCCAGCCGTCGCGACTACGCGGCGTTCCATTCCGCGCACCCCGATCTGATCGAGCCCAATTACCTGCCCTTCATGGCGCATCGGCTCCCCGCCGACGGTTTGAGGGGGGACTACCTGGTTCTGTGTCGATGGCCGGCATCGGCGATGCCGCTGAAGCTCTACATCGATTCGCCCGCCATCCCGGAGTCCCTCCAAGATGAATTCGACCCCGTCGACCCGGCGGAGTTCGTAGCCGCCGTCGATGCGGCCATTGCGAAATGGGAGGGAGAGCTGGAAGGGTTCGTCACGTTCGAGCGCGTGTCGGACCCGGAGTTCGCCGACATCGAGTTGGTGTTGGTTGCCGAACAGGCGCCAGAGGATCGCGACCGGCGGAAGCTCGGGGAGATTTCGTTTTCCGACGCGTGCCAGGTCGAGCGTCCGGACCCCGATAGTGACCGCTTGATCGTCCGGTTCCAGGTCGAAAGCCTGCGGGTCTATCTCGCTGACCCCTTTGGCCTGCTCAGCCCGGGCCAGGTCGAATCCATCGCGCTGCACGAGATCGGACACGCGCTCGGAATGCGATCGCACAGCCCCATCCCGGCAGACCTGATGTACAAGATCATGCGCGACCGGGCGGTACCGCGACTTTCGCATCAGGATGTCAACTCCTTCGTCTCGCTCTACCGGCTCGAGAACGGGACGATCTTTGGCTACGTGCCGCCCGGAGGCCGTGATGCCGACCCCGGACCGCTTCCCCCGAAGGGCCCACCGGTGCTCTCGCTGGCACCTTACGTGGATTCACGGCTGGGATTCGATGTGCATCTACCCGTGGGCTGGATGCGTATGGAGACGGCCCAGGGGATGGTCGCGATCGACGGCGTGACCTGGGACTACACGGCGTCGTTCCAGGTGATCGTGCACCGCTACCCGACGCTGGAGAGCTACCTGTCGAGATTCGGCGCCTACCATCTGAGCACCGGCGAAGTGATCACGACGGACTTCACCCAAGTTGCCGGAAAACGAGCGTTTCGCGCCGTGGTACTGAATCTCGATGGCCGTTCTGCCGATCAGATCACGTTGATCGAAGTAGGGGACGGTCGCGTCATCGCGGTGATCGCCGATTGCCCCCTCGAGTCTTTGAACGCGTACCGGGTGTGGTTCGAGGCGGCTCTGGCATCTCTCGAAATCTGGTCCGGTCCGCGATGAGTGAGTGCAATGAAGTACCTGACAACACGACTGATACTGCTGGGGCTCGTTGCAGCCGTCGGGCTCTGGGCCATCCGGCAATATTCCGGAGAAGTCGCTGTCCTCTACACGACCGACGACCACGGACATGTCTACCGAACGGATCTCTGGGTGATCGGCCAGGAGTCGAACGTCTGGATCCGAGCGACGGGCCCTTCGAGCCCATGGCTCGATCGTCTCATCAATAATCCCGAGGTCGAACTGCGCCGCGGTGAGGAACTGAGGACCTACAAGGCCACCCCGGTCACGCACCGACAGTCGCAGGTCAACGCGTACATGGCGGAGACTTACGGCTGGGCGGAATGGCTGCTCGCGCAGGTCGAGGATCGCTCGGAGGCCGTCCCGGTCTACCTCGATCCGTTCGGCTAGCCGGCTAGAGCCCTGGTCCAGGGAGTAGGGCAGAAATCGAGGATTGGATTCCCATCCCTCGGGGAATGGCTCGATTCTCCAGTCAGTGTTGACTCCGAGCCGCTGGTGATCAAACTGGCTACCCTCTGAATCAGCAAGAGATCCACCAGAATCAGAATTGGAAATAGGGGGGCGATCGGTTTCGACGGGTAGTCGAAGGCAAGTGCTGCGTGTCGACATTGTCACAGCTGTCGTTAAACAAGTGGCACGTTTGGTGATTACAATTGCCGACGAAAATTACGCCCTCGCTGCTTAGCTGAAACTAAGTTAGCGACACTCGTCCGTGACGCCTTCTATCGGGTCGCGAGTGTTATCAGGAGGCTGGCTTCCGGAACGCTGCTCCTACGAGCCGGAGGCGAGATCAACTGGAGCTAGGTTCGCGTTGCCGGGTCTCTGAGGCGGCGCGTTCCGAGATGATTCGGAGACTACACACGTAGACG
>JAJDAM010000327.1 GCA_029261905.1 Deltaproteobacteria bacterium | reverse complement strand
GTGATCGTGCCGACCGGCGTGATGGCGAAGGCGTTACTGCTGCCGTTACCGACTACGTACACATTCCCCGTCGCATCTACCGCAACGTCCGTCGGTGAGTCGAGGGCATTCCCCATACCGTCCCCCGTCGCGTCGATGATTTCTGTGATCGTATTGTCTGGTGTGATCTTGAAAACGTTGTGGGACGCAGCAGCGGCTACGTAGACGTTGCCATCACTATCGACGCTGACTGCGGACGGCGTCGCCAGCGTGGCCGGGTCGACGTCTGTAGCGTTGAGCAGTTCGCTGAACTCGAAACCCGGTTGGGCATGTGCCGGGAAGGCCAAGAGCATGATGGCCATGATCAGAAGCAGCTGCATGGAACACTCCTCGCGGTGTGCGAACAGCGCGAACGACACGGTTAGCCAACACACGAGAGTAGCATTCGGCTTGGAAGCGAGCTTCTGGGCGGGACGGTTTTGCATCAGTGACAGCATTTCGAAGCGGAGGTTTCCGCGCCGGATGACCTGGGCACGGGTGCGCTTGCAGGCTGGATGCGGGTGCTGGGTGCGGACGGAGGCATGCGAACCTCGGTGGGCCGGGTTGGCGAGTAGACCCGGGCTCGGTAGTTTGCGTTCGATGGGCTGATCCAGGATCGTGGCCGGCTAGGACGCATGACCGCAGACCCACCCGATGATCCGCGGCGAGCCGCGCGAAGATCCCTGGAAAAGGGCCCGGCTCGAGAGGCGCGCCGGCACCCGGTCCGATGGGGAGCCGAGGTCATCGGCCTGGGCGCAGCGGTCGGCGCCGTCCGCGTTTTGCCCGAATCGCTCGCTCTGCGGGCCGGCTCGCTGCTGGGGCAGGCATTCGCCCGGTTCGATAGTCACTACCACCGTTTGGCGATCGCGAATCTGCAACTCGCGTTTCCGGACTGGAGTGCCGCAGAGTGTCGCGATTTCGTGCGTCGAAATTTTGCCGAGATGGGTCGAACCGCAGCCGAGTGGGCGCGGATGCCAGCGCTTTCGGACGAGGAGGTCCGTGCGCGTGTGGAAGTTCGGGGGCTCGAAAGCCTTCGAGCGGCCTTCGCGCAGGGCCGGGGGGCACTCGTTGTGACGGCCCACTACGGCTACTGGGAAATGCTGCTGCGCGCGGTGCCGCCACTGCTTCCCGAGTTCGAACTCACAGCGGTGGAGCGATCGCAACCCAACCCCTATTTCAGGGAGTTGATCGGTAACCGTCGTTATCACGGCGGCATGGAATTGCTGCAGCAGAATGCACTTTCGATTCGTCGCGCATTGAGACGAAACGCGGCGGTCGGAGTGCTCGCCGATCACTATTTGTCCGAGCGCAAGGGCGGGGTGCTCGCGCCGTTTCTGGGGCTACCGGCCTGGTCCAATCCGGGCCCTGCGGCGTTGGCGTTGAGTGCGGGTTGCCCGGTGCTGATGGCTCACATCCGCCGAATCGACCGAACCCGTCACTGTGTCGAGTTCAATCCGATCGAGCGGCCTGATTTCGACGACCGCGTAATGGCGGTCCGCGATTTGACCACGCGGATCAACGCTGCGATTGGCGATATCATTCGCTCGGAGCCCGAACTGTGGCTGTGGTCGAATCATCGCTGGCGTGGGAGCCCGGCCGTCGCGGCCGGCGCGTATCCCAGCCGGCGGCGACGCCGTCGCGGTGCACCGAGCTAACCTCCTAGTCGCCCGCCTCACCCGATTCGATCGGGGCACGACCGTTCCAGAAGTCGCGAACTTCGGCACAGTGTGCCGCGATGTCCGACCACTCGTCGAGATCGAGCGCAAGAGACGCGACGGCAGCCGGCGGAAATCCGCGCCGCATCCGATCCGAAGTCTCGCTCGGAGCGGAGCTCGCCAGCCAATCGGCGAGTTCCGTGATGCCCGGGTTGTGAGCGACCACCAGCACGCTTTCGATTTCGGGCGGAATCGATGCGAATTGCGCGTGCATGGAATCTACGTCCGCGAGGTAGAGGGATCGGTCGGCCTCGACACGTGGCGTGCCCGACAGCTCTTCGCGGATGTGTTGCCATGTTTGCGCCACGCGCGCTGCGGTCGACAGCAACACGAGCTGCGGCTCGCAGCCAACCCGCGCCAGGAACTTCCCCGCTTCCACCGCGGCTCGTCGACCGCGGCGTGTCAGTTCGCGTTCATGGTCGTCGCGTCCATCGGCCGCGTGCGCGTGTCGAACCAGCACGAGACTCTTCACCGGCCGATGACCACCCGGTTCGGGAAGGGCGAGCACCGCGGGCCGGGCAAAACGGGCGCCCACTTCATTCGCCGGGATCTCGCTCCGGCTCGGGGATGTGGAAGCGTTCGAATTCCTCGGTGTAGGTCAATTTCGAGTGATTGCGGATTCGGTCCACATACAGAACGCCATCGAGGTGGTCGAGTTCGTGCTGGCACACGGTGGCGAGAAACCCCTCTGCGATGACGCTGCGGGAGGTGGCATCCTCGTCCAGATAGTCGACCTGTACCTTGCAGGGTCGCTCGACGTAGCCCCGCAATCCGGGCAGCGAGAGGCAGCCTTCCCAGTACCCGGCGGGCGTCTCGTCCAACACGGTCACGCGCGCGTTGAACAACACCACCAGCGATTGCGGTTCGCCGACCGCGTAGCGTGGGTTGTCGTCGCCAAATTCGATCAGAGCGATTCGGACCGGTTCGTGAACTTGAGGCGCTGCAATGCCCACGCCGCGGTATTCGCGCATCGTCTCGCGCATGTCCGAAACGAGCCCGCGAAACCGTTCTGAACGGATTTCGTCCGGGCTCAGATCTCGACAGACCTCGCGCAATACCGGGTGTCCCATCCGTGCGACTTTGAGAATGGCCAACTTTCGAGCGACTCCATTCCATTGTTGGTGCGACGGCCACCGGCGGCTTGCGCGGCGACTAGGTGCGGGGCCAGCCACAGGTAACATTGATGACGTCACCGATGATGGCCGAAGATGTCTTCCGCGTCACGGGCAAGTCGCGACTCGACGCCGGGATTCAATGGGCCAGTGATATTCGAGGCGAATCTGAGATCGTCTTCGGCAAGCCTGGCGAAGCAACTCGCCTTCGATCGATTTAGATTCCCGTGTACTCTTCGATCATGCGGAAAGACTGTGTCACACGACAGTTCGCAGGCTGGCTCGGCTGCCTGACGATCGGGGCAGTCCTGTGGGGATGCGCCGAGCCTGACGACGCGAGACCGTCGGTGCTGTTGGTCGTGGTCGACACCCTTCGCGCCGATGCAGTATCCGCTTATGGTCGGGTTCAGGGCACGACCCCGCATTTCGACGCCATCGCGAACGGCGGCTTGCTGTATCTGAACGCGTTCTCACCCTCACCGTGGACGTTGCCGGCACACGCGTCGATCCTGAGCGGGCTTGCGGTCGACCGGCACGGTGTTGGAATCGGTGGCCGGATGGCGCTCCCCGATGCGGTAGAGACGCTCGCTGAGCGACTTCACGCGGCCGGTTACCAGACGGCCGGTTTTTCCGAGAATCCCTTGATCAGTGCTGGTTTCGGAATGGACCAGGGATTCGATCGTTTCGCGACGGTCACGATCGAAGATGTCATGAGCGAATCGAGCGAGCCCGGCAGCCTGCGCTTCGACGCTGTCGAGCAGGTCGGCCGGTTCTTGGTAGAGCGCGACTCGAGTCGTCCCTTTTTTGTCTTCGTGAATCTCTTCGATCCCCATTCTCCCTACCAGGACAGAGAGCCCAATCGATTCGTGAAGCAAGAACTCCAGCACCTGAAGACCTGGAGTCCGCGCCGCTTGAGGCGATCGCCCTATTGGATCTGTGACCGCCTGCCGAGCGACGATGACCTGGCGCTGTTGCAGGGGTTCTATCTGGGAGACGTTGCCGCGATGGATCGCAAGCTCGGCGAGATCGAAGCAGCCGCGCGAAAGGCCAGCGGCGACGCCCTGATCGTCGTCGCGACGGCCGACCACGGTGAGCAGTTCGGCGAGCATCGACTCCTCGACCACGAATTCACCGTTCGCGCACAGGCTCTACGGGTCCCGCTGGCCGTACGCGGCCTGGTTGATGTCGAGCCTGCGCGCATCCTGAGCCCGGTCGAACTTCCGGACATCGTGCCGTCGATTCTCGGCTGGGTCCGAACCGAATCGGTCGATGGTGTCAGCGGCCGGATGCTCCCGACCTCGGATGCGCCGCGCGCGACGGTCGAGCTGTTCTCCGTCTACAGCGATGAGAAGTTGCGCGTCCCGGACGATTGGGAGTCGGACCTCGATGTCGAAGATGAAACCAGTGCTGCCAAACGGGCTGGTTGCAGTGAGTCGGATCGCGTCTTCGGGAACATGGCAGCTCTGACGCGCTGGCCATTCAAGCTGATCTGGTTCCAGCACCACGCACCAGAGCTCTACGACTTGAGCTGGGACCCCGAGGAGCGCTCCGATCTGGCCGGTCTTCGTCCGGAGTTGACTGCCGAGATGTTGGCGTTGGCCGAAGCGAGAATCGCGGCGGTCGGACTGGATCGCCGCCGTGGCGGGCCGCCCGAAGAGCCCGCACCCGAGGATCTCGAGGCGCTCGAAGCACTCGGATATCTCGATTGAACGGGTGGATCCGAATCGACGTTCGCCGGCGAGTGCCGACGGTCGACACTAGTAGCTGTAGTCCGACAGGTCCAACACCATGATCGCATCGATCTCGACGGGCACACCCAACGGGAGCGCAGCAACCTGTA
>JAJDAM010000326.1 GCA_029261905.1 Deltaproteobacteria bacterium | reverse complement strand
CAGCGCATCACGATCGCGCGGGCGATGCTGAAAAATCCGGCCATTTTCATTCTGGACGAAGCGACCAGTGCCCTCGATGCGAAGACCGAACGCATCGTCCACGACGCCATCGACGCCATGCGGGGCGATCGGATCGTGCTCGTGATCGCGCACCGGTTGTCGACGATCAGGCACGCAGATCGGATCATCATGCTCGAAGCGGGAACCGTTTCCGAGGTGGGAACTCACGAGGAGCTGATCGAGTCCGGTCGTCTCTACAGTGAACTCGTGGCGCTTCAGACCGACATCGGCGCTGCGGACTGAGAGCCAGGCCTAACGTTTCGCAGCTGCCGCTCCCTGTCGGGAGTGCTCGAGCCAGCTCTGGAACATCAGGAAATTCCACAACAGGAAGCGGTGGTTTCGCCAGCCGGCGAGGTGTTGTTGCCAGACCCGACGTACGGCATCGGCTTGCAGATACCCCTCTTCGCGAAGTCTCCGCTCGTCGAGAAGATGCTCCGCCCAGTCGCGCAGCGGGCCCCGCATCCATTCATCGACCGGCGCGCTGAAGCCCTGCTTCGGGCGATCGGTGAGCGCACGGGGAACGTATCGATCCAACACCTGGCGAAGCAGCCATTTGCGTTCGCCATCGCGAACTTTGAATTGGCGTGGCAGCTGCAGGCTGAATTCGACGAGCCGGTGATCGAGCAGCGGACTGCGCACCTCCAGACTCACGCCCATGCTCGCCCGATCCAATTTGACGAGGAACTGGTCGGGCAGGTTGCAGCCGAGGTCCATCGCCATCATGCGCTGCAGTGGATCCGAAATGCTGGGCCATGCGAGCGGATCGGTCAGCGGCGTCGACGGCGCGCGGCCATTGACCACGAAGAGGTCCGGATTCATGCAACGCGATGCGCGCCGCATGTAGTAGTCGGCCAGGCTGGTGGCACCGATTCGCTCGGCATTTCGCTCGAGTCTGCCTCCCAGTGCCAATACGGAAGAACGGCCCACGGAAGAACGGCCCACCGAAGAACCGCCCGAGGAGGAGCGCCCCGGCCCGGCCCCGGGGCTTTGGGCGCCGCCCGCCATCTGCCACAGCAGCCTCGAACCCGCGAGTCCCACGCGGCTGGCGATGCTGCGCACGATCGCCGGCTTCCGCTCGATCCCCGGCCAGCGCTCCAACACCGCAAAGTAACGGTTGTAGCCAGCGAACAGTTCGTCGCCACCGTCTCCGGACAACGCCACGGTGACGTCGCGTCGCGCCATCTGGCAAACCAGTGCCGTGGGGATCTGCGACGTGTCGGCGAAGGGCTCGTCGTACAATTCGGGAATGCGCGGGATCACGTCGAGCGCGTCGCGGGCCGTCACGATCAACTCGTTGTGCTCGGTGCCCAGATGGTCGGCGATGGCTTTCGCGTGCTCGGCTTCGTTGATCTGCGGATCGTCGTATCCGATCGAGAAGGTCCGCACGCTGCCGCGTGTGACGCGTGCCATCAGCGCGACGACGATCGATGAATCGATGCCGCCCGAAAGTGTCGCGCCCACGGCTACGTCGGCGACCATCCGCCGCTCAACGGCATCGCACAACAGCTTCTCGAGCGTGTCGGTCGCCTCTTTGTCGCTCGACTCCAAGGGCTGCCGAGCCGCCGATTCCGCCAATTCGCGTGCCGACCAGAATGTTCGCGGGCCCGCCTCGTCCGGAGTGCCGTCCGCGCGAATCGTCAACAGGGTGCCGGGCGGGAGCTTGTGGATCCCACGATAGATGCAAAAGGTCGATGGCACGTAGGAAAAACGCACGAACAGCGCCAGCGCGTCGCGGTCTACGACGGCTTCGAAATCCGGAGCCGCGCACAGCGCCTTGAGCTCCGACCCGAATACGAAGCGGCCAGCGTTGCGGCCGTAATAGAGTGGCTTCTTGCCCAGCCGGTCGCGACCCAGTGTGAGGGACCGCTGTTGGCGGTCCCATACGCCGAAGGCGAACATCCCGTTGCAGCGGCGGACCGCATTGTCGACGCCGAACTCGCTGATCGCCTCGATCAACACCTCTGTGTCGGAGTGACCGCGGAACCCGTGCCCCAGCGAGCGAAGTTCGTCGCGCAGTTCGCCGGCGTTGTAGACCTCTCCGTTGTAGGCGATGACATAGCGGCCGCAGCTAGAAGGCATCGGCTGCGCTCCTTGAGGGGAGAGGTCGACGATCGACAGGCGGCGGTGTCCCAGCGCGATTCCAACCGATGGGTCGACCCATGCGCCGCGGTCATCGGGCCCTCGTGTGACGAGCGCATCGGCCATTCGCAACGCGGCTTGCTCGAGCGCGGATGCGTCACCGCTTCCTCCCGGAGCCAGAAACCCTGCGATGCCACACATCAGCGCCGTCCCTCGATTGGCCGCGCCGCGACTGGATTCGGTCGACGGCGATTTTCGACGATCGGATCGCTCACCACCGCGCTGCCCAGGCGGCAGATGCCGTGATCTTTGTGAAGTGGCCGCTCCAATCCATCAGGCACCGACGGGTTCGGATTCGGGAGGGTCCTCCAGGATTCCGTTTTGGATGAGCTCTTCGATCCGATCGTCGGAGAGCCCGAGGATTTCACGACAGATGCTCCGTGTGTGCTCGCCGAGCAGCGGCGCTGGTTCGACGATCGACTCGGGCAGATCACTGCCGTGGAACGCTTCTCCCTCCACGACGATCGGCCCCAACTCGGTTTGGTCGAGTTTTCGCAAGTAGCCGCGCGCGCTCAGATGCGGGTCCGCGAGGTGGTCACCCGCGTGTTGGACCATGCCCGCAGGCACGCCGCCGGTTTGCAGTGTCTCCATGACCTCGCGCGCGGAACGGGCCGCAGTCCAGTCCGCGACGCGTGTATCGATGGCGGCCCGATCGGCGATTCGGCCTGCCGCAGTCGCATACGCATCGGAGCCTGCCCACTCGGGTCGCACCAATACGTCGACGAACGCGCGCCATTCGGCATCGTCGCGCACATTGATGACACACCATTGGTCGTCTCCCGCGCAGGGATACGTCCCCCAGGGCGCCCCGCGCTCGCTGGCGTTTCCCTGTGGTTCGACCGAGCCGGGCGAGAGGGACTCCTTGGCGAACAGGTCCCCGAGCAACTGGATCACGCTCTCGAACTGCGCCGCATCGGCGTGCATGCCGCGACCGCTTCGCTTGCGTTGAATCAGGCCCGCGATCACCGCGGCTGCGCCCAGCCGGCCGACGAAGTGGTCCGGATATACGTTGGTCGATCCGGCCGGTTTCTCGACGTCTTCGGGGTAGTTCCAGAGCCATTGCAGGCCGCTGACCGCGTGGGTGCTGGGGCCGTATCCGATCCAGTCTTTCCACGGCCCCCAGGAGCCAACGATCTGACTGGAGAACATCACGATCCGGGGATTGATCTCTGCCAGCGACTCGTATCCGAGGCCCAGGCGGTCCATCACACCGGCCCCGTTGTTCTCGATGGCAACGTCACCCCATTCGGCGAGCCGGCGCACCAGATCCCGACCCTCTTCGGTCTTCAGGTCGACGCCCAGGCATCGCTTCGATCGGCTCGACGAAGCGAAGTTCGCATTCATGAAGCCACCCATGATGATGCGAATGAAATCAGGCGCCTTGCGGCTCTCGATCTTGATTACGTCGGCTCCGTATTCGGCCAGCAGTCGACCGACTTCGACGCCGACCGCGCCGACACCGAAATCGAGCACGTGCAACCCCCGAAGCGGAAATCCGTCGTCGCTCTCCGGTGTGGTGGGGGTCGTGGTCGCTGGGGCGGTCGATTGGGGGGCGCGTTCGGACTCAGGCCAGGGGTGCCCGCCGTGTTCGTCCAGTCGCGGCGGCCCGCAGGGCGCGGTTGCTCGATCGCCGTCGATCGACAAGAAGCCAGACGGCGCCATTGCGACGACGCCCTCGGCGACCTCGAGTTTCTTGAATGTCGCGCGCGCGACGCAGTGTTCATTGTCGATGACTTCGCCGGGTGCCAGTAGCGGAGTCGCGGGGATTCCCCGCGCCTGGGCTTCTCGCGCGACTGCGACTTTTGTCCGGTCTGCGAAGAAGGCTTCCAGATGCACCTTGATGACGTCGAGTTTCATCAGCCGCGTGATGAAATTGTCGAGTGCGGGGTCCATCAATTCTTCCGGGTTCCCCACCCAGTCGAGCAGTGAGCGCCAGTGGTGTTGGACGAGGATGATCATTCGCACCCAACCGTCCGAGCAGCGATACAGCGAGTAGATTCCCGTTCCGGCGCGCTGTCCGACTTGAGGAGATCGCGAATAGTTGGGCAGCGCCCAGTCCGACAGGTTGGCGGCCGACTCGTAGACGCTGACGTCTACGCACTGCCCGCTGCCGGTCTGGAGACGCTTCCAGTACGCGAGCAGTGTCGCGTACGCCGCGGTGACTCCACCCGAATCGTAGGCGAGGGCTCCGGGGGCCACGACGGGCGGGCGCGTCGCGGCGCCGGCGCGGTGCATCAATCCGCTCATCGCGAAGCAGATCATGTCGGTGCCCTGGTAGTCGCGGTAGGGCCCCGTCTGTCCGAAATCTGTGATCGAAGTGACGACGAGGTGAGGGTGACGCTCGACGAGTGAGGCCGGGCCGAGGCCGATTCGTGCCAGTTCTCCCGGAGCATACGATTCGATCAGGATGTCCGCTTCGGCCAGCAACGCGTGCAATCGACGCTGGCCCTCTTCGTGCGTGAGGTCGAGAACGATCCCACGCTTTCCGGCATTGCGAACGGCGAAATACAGGCTCGTCTCGCCGTCGGCGGTAAACGGCGGCAAACCACGCGAGACGGCGCCGGCCGGAGGCTCGACCCGCACGACGTCTGCACCCCATTCTGCGAGCAGGCGCCCACACATCTCGCCTTTCTCGTCGGCGAGATCGACGACGCGGATTCCCGAAAGCGGTCCCATCCGATGTGCCTCCTTGGTGCCGCCGGGTGTGTCGCGCGCGGCTACCTGTAGTGATCGTAGGCTAGAGTACCTGCTCTCGGTGGCGGTGCAGGCCGTGGAGTCGTGCGTGCGAGAGGACAAGCTGGCGGACCTGACGGAAATCGAAGCCAAACTCACTGGCCCGGGCGGCCCGTTCGAGACGACCGAGCAGGACGTGCTCTGCGAACGGATGACTGTTTTCAAGAATCGGGTGCCGTCGCTGCGAGCGCTCCTCGAGAACTCGGCGGGCCACGGCGACAAGACCTACATCGTCTGCGGGCCGACGCGCATCACGTTCGCCGAACACCTCACCCGGGTAGCGTCGATCGCGCACGCGTTTCGGGAACGGTATGACGTGCGACCGGGCGATCGGGTCGCAATCCTCGCAGCGAACTGCCCCGAGTGGATCATGAGCTTCTGGGCGACCGTCAGCCTGGGTGCGGTGGCGGTCGGTTTGAACGGTTGGTGGACCCGCGACGAGATCCTGTACGGTGTTGGCGATTGCAAGCCGAAGTTGATCATCGGCGATCGGAAGCGCCTCGAGCGAGTCGCGGGGGACGACCTCGGTGCGCCTGTCATCGAGATCGAGTCCGACTTCGAATCGTTGACGGAAAACCGAAACGTCGCGTTGCCGACGGTACCCATCGAAGAGGACGATCCAGCCGTCATCCTGTACACGAGCGGCACGACGGGCCGGCCCAAGGGGGCCGTCAACAGCCATCGCTCGATTCTCGGTTTCGTGTCGCTGGTCTTCTTCCACGGCCTGCGTATGCGGATGTTGGCGGCGAGTCAGTCCGCGACACCGGCCGCCGACGAGACTCCGCTGTGCAATCTCTACAACGCGCCCCTGTTTCATCTTTCGGGTCTGTACTCTGGCGCCGTCACGATGCTCGCATCTGGAATCACGACGGTGTGGATGGTCGGCCGCTTCGATCCCGCAGAAGTTCTCGCGACGATCGAACGCGAACGCGTCACGAACTGGTCACCTCTGGGGAGTATGGCTCCCCGCGTATTGAATCATCCGGATTTCGCGAAATTCGACGTGTCGAGTGTCCGGTCGTTGGGATCCGGTGGCGCGCCCGTCAGCGAACAGGTTCAACAGCGCTTGCAGGCCGGCTTTCCCAACGCGCGTGGAAACATGGGGCTCGGCTACGGCCTGAGTGAGTGCACCGGCGTCGCGACGATGAACTGGGGCGCGTTCCTGGCGGAGCGACCGGATTCGGTGGGTCGGGCGCTTCCGACCGTCGAAATCGAGATCCGCGATTCGGACGGAAAGGCGCTACCGGACGGCGCGGAGGGTGAGATCTACATTCGCGGGCCGATCGTCATGCTCGAGTATTGGGGACGTCCCGATGCAACCGCCGACACCGTGTTGCCGGGGCGCTGGCTTCGAACGGGCGATATCGGGACACTCGTCGACGGCTACCTCTTCGTGAACTCGCGCGCGAGGGACATGATCCTCCGCAGCGCCGAGAATATCTATCCGGTCGAAATCGAACATCGTCTGGAATTACACCCCGATGTGGAGGAAGCCGCGGTCGTAGGCGTGCCGCACGATGACCTCGGTCAAGAAGTGAAGGCCATCGTAGTTGCGACCCGAGGTGCCACGATCGACGTCGAGCGCCTCAGGAATCACTGTGCCGAAACACTGGCCGGCTACAAGATCCCCGGCCTCTGGGAGGTGCGCGATCGGCCGCTCCCCCGCAACGCTGCCGGCAAGGTGTTGAAGGCCGTGCTGACCGGCGATTCGGAAGGCGGGTTCATCGAAGAGTAGTCGGGCTCCGACTTGCGCTGCCGCAGGTCGGGAACCACACTCCAACGCGATGCGCCTTGCTACGTTTGCAACGAGTGTCGCGCTGATCGTCGGGGTGGCGGCATCTGTAGCCGACACTTCGAACGGTTCGGAGGAGCGCATGGAATTTCAGGGCCAGCCGTTGTTCCGCATCACGTCCGGGCCGGCAGACGGCCGCGCCGTGCTGTTGTTACACGGCGCAGCGTTTGATTCCACCACCTGGAAAGAACTGGGTACGATCGATGCGTTGACGAGCGCAGGACACCGCGTGATTGCGGTGGACCTCCCCGGGTTCGGGAAATCGCCGGCGCGGCGCACGGATCCTACGTCGTTTGGCGCGGATCTACTCTCTCACCTCGAGCTCGAAAGCGCCGTCGTCGTGTCTCCTTCGATGAGTGGCGGCGTCAGTCTTCCGCTGGTGTTGTACCACCCGGATCGCGTGAGCGGGTACGTCCCGATCGCTCCGGTCGGATCGGTGGAATACGCGAAAAGGCTGCACGGCAGCCCTGTGCCCGCACTGGTGATCTGGGGTGAGAAGGACAATCTCTTTCCGCCGGAACAGGCCAACGCGTTGGCGGCGGGATTCGAGAACGCCGAAGTCCTGATTCTGCCAGGC
>JAJDAM010000325.1 GCA_029261905.1 Deltaproteobacteria bacterium | reverse complement strand
CGGCTTCACCGATGGCTCGACCGGGCTGATGTACGCGGTGACTTCGACAGTGCGCGAGTACGAAAACAACGATCCAGGCTACGAAGACGGCGTCGAAAACCAGCGCATCGCGCTGCATTCTGCGATCGAGCTGTCACTCCACATGGCGGGTCTAGGCGGCGAGATCGGCCGCCCGGAAGCCGAGGTCGTCAAAAAATGGATGGCTGCGGCCGTCGAGAACATGCCCGAGGAAATGCGCAAGCAAGAGAAGGCCGAAATGAAATCCGTGGCGCAGCGCGCCTTCAATGCTGCAGTCAATGGACAGTCCGAACTCGCACCGATCGTGGCCAGGATGAACGCTGCGGCGAGCAAACAGCTCAAGTACACCGCGCTCGAACTCTGTATGGACGTGATGGCAGCCGACGGAAAAGCCGAAGCTTCCGAGATCGAAGCGCTCGATCGCATCGCGAACATGCTGCAGGTCGACGCAAAGGCCTATCGCGAGTTGCGTGAGCAGCGCATCGCGAAGCTGACAGACGTAGACGAAGTAGAGGGAAACCTGAACACGATGCTCGGAATCACTGCGGACATGACCTCCGACGATGTCCGCGCGCACCTGAGCGCCGAATATCGGAAGTGGAACAGCCGCGTCTCGCACTCCGACGAGAAGATCCGGTCGCGCGCAGAGCAGATGCTGCTGTTGATCGGCAACGCTCGCTCGAAATTCGTCGACTGATCGTGAAGTCTCTCGCCGCACTCCGCTACAGCCACGACGATCCCGACAGGTTCGAACTCGAACGCGTCCCGGTCGCCGATTCGAACCTGTCGGTTCGGGCCTCGCTGCTCGCGAACGCGGTGCGGATCTCGCCGCAGATCTTTCCAGACCTGGCCAGAGCCGTGAGCTTCGCGATCGACCGCGTCGACGCACCGGTCGAGATCGAATCGTTCGTGACTTCGAACCCCGACCCCAACGCGCATTGCATCCGCATCGATGAGCACCGTGTGGGCATCGTACTGACCTCGGGGCTGGTGGGATTGCTGAAGAGCGCCGAGATCTCGTTCGTGGTCGGTCACGAACTCGGCCACCACCTGTTCGAACACGCCGGCCACCCGAACCTCCGTCCCGAGATGGACGACGGCGAGAGGCTGCGCGTGTTGGCGTTGCGGCGCGCTGCGGAAATCAGTGCAGACCGGCTGGGCTTCGTTTGCAGCCCGTCATTCGAGGATGTCTTCCGCGGCATGTTGAAGGTCGCGGCTGGATTGTCCGATGCCCACATCCGGCTGGACCTGAACGAATACCTCACGCAGATGCGTGAACTCGAGACGCTGGCCGGTCACAACGATGCGATCTACGACACGCATCCGATGTTTCCGCTGCGCGTCCGCGCGCTGCTGTGGTTCTCGATGAGCGAGGGGTACTACCACTGGACCGACAATCGTAGAGCCGCACCGATCAGCGCGGAAAAGCTCGACCAACGAGTCGCAGAGGATTTTGACGGGGTCAGCGGCTTCGGGCTGTCGCATCTGCAATCGAGCGCACTGCGCAGCGCGAAGATCTGGTCGATCGTGACACTGGCGACGATCGATGGTCGGCTGACCAAACGCGAGCAGTCGTTGCTGCACGCGGTGCTCGGTACCGAAGAGAGCAGCAAAGCGATTCGCTTCGTCACGAGCTGCGGCAATGACGCGCCGCGCGCCGTCGCCACCAAGCTACGGGGAGCACTGCAGGCCGCCGCCGACGCGCCGGAAAAACAACGCGTCGAGTTGATCGAAGAACTCGAGCGGGTGGCATCGGCGTCCGGCGGAACCGACGAACAGCGCCTACAGGTGCTGTTCGAGGTGTCGCGGGATCTGAAACTCGACCGCGACGTTCGAATCCGACCGTGGAACTTCTGCTGAAGTAGCGCAGACTCCAGCGGATCGAGGGCCTCAGAAACGCGCCTCAGGCAACTCCGTCTCAGCGCATCGTCACACAGCGGTTCGGCGAGCGGGACGGCAAGCCAGCGCCAAGAGCCCGACAGCGACGAACCCGAGCGTACCGGGCTCTGGCACACTGCGAAGCGACGCACTGCCCAGCGCTTCGACCGGCAGCGGATCGCCGGCTCCATTGCCGATCGCGTTGATGGCGAGTGCAATCTGCGTCGCCTCGCCCGGCGCGATCGAGCCGACCATCAATTCGATCGTCGCTAACACGAACGAGGCTCCCTGCAGCGCATCGAGCGTTGCCTCCGGGAGCACACTCACGACCGCGATGTTGAGCAAGCCCGCAGGGCCCTCCCCAAGGCTGAAATCGAGCGCCTGCAGCAGCGAGAAGTCACCGAGCGAACCTCCGAGCGAGAAACCTGCGAGCGTGAGCAGAATCGGATCGAAGGAGATGTCGACGTCGAAATCCCCGAGCACGTCCGGATCGACACCCGATGCGACGACATCGAGAAACACGACGTCGCTCGGCGAGACGATCGAGTCTGCCGGTATGAGTTCGATCGTCAACGCACCGGCAGGAGCCGCAGCAAAGGCAATCAGCACCACGAGACAGCTGAGCAGGTTTCGAACACGCGCCAGCATCGGATTCTCCTCCGCCCGGGTGGGTTTTCCGGACGTTTTTTTTCGCATTTCCGCAAGAACGACCATCAAATGAACGGCGCGCAAAGCGGCAAGAGACACTCATTGGCACAAGCCCGCGCGTCGTTCGCGTCGATGCGCCCGTCATCGTTGGCATCCCGGGGGTCCCCGGGCGATGTCGGTAGATTGCGCGCATTCATGATCAGTGCGAGGTCGCTCACATCTACGAGCTGGTTGTTGTCGAGGT
>JAJDAM010000324.1 GCA_029261905.1 Deltaproteobacteria bacterium | reverse complement strand
TCGTCAACGGCGTGCTCGACGCGGTGGCTCAACAGGTTCATCAGGAACGCGACAACACGAGCGCGGTCGAAGAGTGCAAATGACAGCATCCCTGACCGTCGAGGTCGAATCGCATGCTCTCGAGCGTGTTCGCGCCGATGTATTGGTGGTTGGGGTGGCCCCGATGGATCGTCCTCTGCGGGGTGCGGCGGGGTATGCCGATTGGCGGTTGTTCGGAGAGCTGTGGAAGCTCGTGTCATCGGGCCGTATCGTGGGGTTGCGCGGGGACGCTGCGCTCGTCCTTTCGGGTGCGGGCTTGCAGACGCGACAGATCCTGGTTCTCGGTCTGGGACCTCGGCGATCACTCGACATTTCTGCCTGGCAAGAAATCGGACGAGATGCCATCGATCGCTCGATCGATCTACGGGCCGAAACCGTAGCGCTCGCGATCGGACGAGATGGGCAAACGGGACCCCAGGCGGCCCACCAACCGTTTGTCGAGGCGACAATGGCGCTCCTATGCGGAGCCGAACGCGCGGTTTCGACGCGCGGAGCCCGCCTGCGCTTGTTGCTACCTGGAACGCCGACGGCAGTTCTCGAGGACGCATCGATTCCAGCAGGAGTTGAAGTTCGGGGGCCTGGTTCACGGTTTTCGCCCGAGATTCGGCCCGCACCCGCCGGCATGGCGACGCCCGATTCGCGTCGGGTCTAAGGGAATTCTCCCGCTCGCCGATTCGTTAAGCCGGTACACCCGATCGGGGGGTCTCGGCTGGCGTCACATCTGGCCAGGATCGACCCGAGTGGATTCGGAAATGGGTGCGTTGTTCGTTGTGCGAGTGGCTTGCGGAGTCGTCGGATGAGCTTGGTTGGAAGCCTCGAGGATCTGGGTCTCGGGGACATTCTGCAGATCGTCAGCCTGTCTCGAAAGTCCGGTCTGCTGATGATTCACTCAGAAGAAGGTGAAGGTCGCATCGTATTTTGCGACGGATTGGTTCGCGCTGCGTACGTCAAAGGCGAAGCGAGCGATCTTCGAGATCTGCTGGTCGCGACGGGATTCGTAGCCGACGAGGAGTTCGGGCGCGCCGCCGACCTCGCCTCAGCACGGGATGAGCCGCTCGACGGGATCCTCCCCGACTGCACCGAATTGACCAGGGAGCGGCTGGACTCGCTGCGTCGAGAACACATCGAGCGTTCCGTATTCCGGATTTTTTCCTGGAAGGGCGGCGAGTTCAGCTTCGAGGTGCGCGACGAGGTCGAGCCTCGAGATGCGGAGATCCTGCTTCCGACGGGGATCAATGCCCAATACCTGACGATGGAGGCGACTCGGATCGACGACGAGGGCGATCGATCCGAGATCGACGAAATCGACGAGTTCACCGCCGAGAGCGGCGAGATCATAGAGAGCGACGTGGTCGGTGGGACGTCGGACGAAGAAGCATTTTCCTTCAGCGGGGAGGTCGAGCCCGAACCGACCACCGACGGTGCAGCGATCGACGAGGCGATGCCCGACGAAGGCATACACGCCGATGTTCTGGAGGTCGTCGCGCTCGCTGCAGCGCGGGACGATGAAGTCGAAGAAGCTCCCGCGTCGTCGGGCGCCGCTTCGAGCGATTCGGCGGCGCTGGAGTCCGAGGAGCCCGGGTCCCCCGGCGCCAACCTTTCTCGGCCGGTGTGTCTGATCGTGATCGATCCGGAGCTTGCCGGGGCGGAGTGGCAGAAGGCCAACCTTTCCAACCTGTTCCAGCGAGTGCACATATTCCAGAGTTGCGAAGCCGGAATCGCAAGAATCCGGCAATACCTCGCGCGGGGCGACCTTCCCGTCACGTTGGTATCCAACGACCTGTCGCTGGACTCGGCGAACGGTTCCAATGACGTCGGAGAATTCGTCCGCCGTTTGAAGCAGCAGACACCCCAAATGCCGGTCCTGGTCAGCTGGGTGGAAGGCGACGAAAGCGATCTGGTCCCACTCGCCGACGCGATGATCCGCCGTCCGAACATTGCGTTCGTCAGTGGCAGGCGCTCCCCCAAAATTCTCGACGCGGCGGTTTCGAATCTGCGGTCGGACGTGGTCGCATACCTCGATCGCGCCTCGACGTCTCCCGGACCCAAAAAACGGGTGGCTGCCGAGGAGCCGGCAAGTCAATCGCGAATCGAAGAGCCCGCATCGGGCTTGAACCGTCTGCGCGAAACCAGCCAGCGTATGCGGGACCCCAACACCCGGGGCGAAGTGCTCTCACTGGTACTCGAGTTTGCCTCCGAGAGCTTCTCGCGGGTGGCAATATTCATGGTGCGCGACGAAACGGCAGTCGGGATGGCCCAGTCGGGGCTTTCGTTGGCTGGCGGGCCCGGTGATGACGAATTTTCCGGGATCGAGATCCCGGCTGGCGAAATCGAGTGGTTTGCTCGCGTCATCGAGCAGCGGACGGCGATATCCGAAGCCCCGAACGGCGATGGTGACCGGGCGCTTTCACTGCGGCTGGGCGACCGCACGCCATCCGCGGCCTACATCGCGCCCATCGAGAGCGGTGGCCGCGTCGTCGCGTTGCTGTACGCGGACAATCTGCCCGACGGTAAGTCGGTGCCGGACACGACCATCCTCGAGATCGTGCTCCACGAGGCGGGCCTTGCTTTGGAGCGGGCGCTTCTCGAACGCGCGTTGGCCCGTACGGACGACGACACGTCTGATTGATCTCCGATCGAACCTCGATCGAGCCTGATCGAACCGGATTCCACCCTGATTGAATCCGTGGTTTCGAAGCCCGCTTCCAGTCGAGCGTTGCAGCGTGCTGGGATCGGTCCGGATCCGGGACCGATTCCGCTTCTTGGACATGCAAACCCCTTCGAAAACCCCCGTTTTTCGAAGCTCGTGAATTCGCGGCCAGCCCCGAGATCGTCTCAAGAAACGCCGTTGGCATCCGATATAGACACAGGGCCGATTTAGCTCATCTATTTGGCCGGAGGGCGCACTGTGAAGCACATCCTGATCGTAGAAGATTCGCCTACGATGCGGGCTTTGTTCTGTTCCGCGATCGAGGGACTGGATACCCCCGTCAAGGTCACTCAGGCTGAGAACGGTTTCGAGGCACTGCGGTGCCTGCCACGGGAATCATTTGATTTAGTGGTCACCGATATCAATATGCCCGATATCAACGGCCTCGAATTGGTCTCGTTCGTGAAGAGCAACCCGGCCTATCAGTCGATTCCGTTGATGATCGTTTCGACG
>JAJDAM010000323.1 GCA_029261905.1 Deltaproteobacteria bacterium | reverse complement strand
CTGGGGGTGGCTGTGGCTCCCGCGGGGGGGGTGCCTCGCCGGGCGCGGGGCCCCCCGCCCCCCGCCTCCGCTTCCGAAGTATTGCGAATCAGGGTTGACACTGGAATTGGCGACTTGAAAGTCCCGCCGGGCAATCGGCTGGAGAGACCCTCGGGAGATCGCGGACCACTAGAGGAGGTCGATGATGGCCAGGAAAACACATCCGCCGATTCACCCGGGTGAGATCCTTCTCGAGGAATTTCTCGAGCCCCTGGAACTGAGCCAGTACAGATTGGCGAAGGACATCACGGTTCCGCCTCGTCGTATCAATGAGATCGTGCACGGCAACCGTTCAGTAACAGCCGACACAGCTCTTCGCCTAGCGAGGTACTTCGGGACGACTGGGCAGTTCTGGATGAACCTGCAGATTCGCTACGACCTCGAGGTCGAGAAGCCAAACTGAAGGGACGGCTCATCAAGGAAGTCGCGATCCTGAAGCAGGCAAGCTAGCGACCGGTCAGCGATCTAGACGCGCGGTTCGCGACCGCGGCGAGAGTGCCAGAGGGCAAGGACTTCTACACGACCAGCGGTGGAATTGACCTGATAGTAGAGGTGGAATCCTGTGCGGCTGAGCAGCAAGCGGCGAACCGCACTCTTCGTCGTGTCACGAGCTTGTGCACCGATTCCAGGCTGGCTCGCAAGCAATTCAAAGGCTCGCTCAAGATCGTCTGCAAGGGCAAGCGGCGCGCTGGGCCGGTTTGCTCGCCACCATGTTGATGCCCTTCGGATCTCCGCTGCTGCGCGGAGCGTCGGCTTGACGGAAAGGTGAGTTGCCAAGGGCTACTGGCGCAGTTCTCGGATCAGCGCCTCTGCATCGACGAATTGCCCTTGCGATGCCTGTGCAAGGGATTCTTCGAGCGCCGCTTCGTCGTCTGGTGTTAGCTCGAATGTCTCGTCAGCTTCCGGAACCAACACCGTAACGATGGCGCCCTCCTCGAGAGAGTCTCCATCGAGTTCGAGCTTCCCGTGGACTACTTTGCCGATTGCGATTCGCATTTTGAGAGTCTACCGCATCTTACGCTTGGCACCGCGGCCCGCGGAGCCCAACTACCTACTTACAAGCGGCTCTGCAGAAACGACAGAGTTCGCTCATCCGCGCCGTCTTCGATCGGCAGGATCGAGGCTTCGAAATCCGTGACGCCGACATCACGCAAGCGGTCGAGTGCCGCACCGAGCACCTGCTCGTCGCCGAGCATCGCGATCTCTGCCGGACCGGCCACTCCTTCCTTTTCCAGCATCGCCTTGTACGAGGGCAGTGAGCCGTACATCCGCATCGTCTTCGAAATCTTCTCTCGCGCACGCTCGGGATAATTGGTCAACAGGATCGGGATCCCCGCGACAATGCGCGGCGCGGGTTTTCCCGCTTCGCGGGCTGCCGCGTTCAGCTTGGGTGCGATGTGGGTCTCGATCGTCTTCGGGCCGGTCATCCACAGGATCGTCCCGTCGGCATCGCGTCCGGCGATCCGAAGCATCCGATCGCCGAGTGCGGCAATCACGACCGGCACCGGACTGGCGTCGGAAACCGTCATCGTCATGTGCACGTGATATTCGTCGCCGTCGAAAGCGACCGGCTCGCCGCGCAGTAGCGGGCCGAGCACCGCCATGTACTCCGCCATGTGTTGGGCGCGGCGTTCGTAGGAGAGCCCGAGCAGCTGCTCGATCACGACAGGGTGAGACAAGCCGATACCGAGCACGAAGCGACCACCGCTCGCAGCCTGGGTCGTGAGACACTGTTGCGCGATGGCAGCGGGGTGTCGCGGATAGGTCGGCACGACCGCGGTGCCCAGCTCGATGCGCTCGGTGATGTGACCGACGATGCCGAGCGCACCGATCGCGTCGTGGCCGAACACGTTCGCCATCCACATCGTGTCGAAACCGCGGGCTTCGAGGTCTTTCGCCCGGGCCAGCAGGCCGTCGAGCGTTGCGTCGACGCCGCGGGTACCACTGGACATGATTCCGATGCGCATGGTCCGTTGTGGGAGCGTTTCAGATCAGGTCGCGCAGCCGTTTGAAGCCGTCTCGCATTTCTCTCATCAACTTCTCGGCCGCGTCACCCACTTCGGCAGCCGTGTGCTTGATGCCCTCCTTCGCATCGCCGACGATTTCGCCCGCCGCATCTCCGACCTCTTCGGCAGCTTCGCCGGAAGCGTGGGCCAGCTGCTTCAGCTTCCGCTCGATCTCGCTCCATTTTCCATCGAGTTCGTTCCAAGCGTCGCGGGCTTCCATCTTGCCGAGGTCGAGCTGTACGCGCAGCTCTTCTCGGCGGATCTTGAGTTTTTCGAACTCGTGTTCCAGGCGGTTACGAAGATCAGACATGGGGGTTCTCCTTGTGATTCGATCCGGTATTCATGAGAGACGCGGAGTATCGTACGACACTTTCGTCGCTGCTTCCCGGCAGACCGGCTGACTCTGCCGTTTCGCTCGATAGGAAGTCACGGGTGTTCCCGATGCCGCCGACGGGCTAGCGGGTGCTTCGCACGGGACAGCAGGGACGCCTGGATGCCGATGCCGAAGGCGCTCAAACCGACCCACAGAGCGATGGCGGCGAATCCGTGCAGGCCCGACACCGAGACGAGGGCCCGCGCGCCGGTTGCAGCGGACAGGAAAATCAATGCCCAGTCGAAAACCAGTAGCATGACCACCACACCCAATACCCCTCCAGCGATGGGAATCCAGCCGGAGGATCCGAAAGCGGCTGCGATTGGCACGCTGGCGTAGCTGCCCGCGACGAAACCTGCGATCGCTGCGGCGACATACTGCAGGCTGACGGCCAGAAACGCGCCCACGATTCCGGCAAGCAGTGCGATCGCCAACACCACCCAGGGCTCCTGGCCCGGGAGCAGCGCAGGGACGAACTCGAAAGCGGCTACGAAGCCGGCGACGCCGACGAAGAGCCAGAAGAGTCGGCGGCCGAAACAGAGTGCGGCAAGTCCTGCCAGTATGTGAATGAAGGTGGAAGGGAACTCTGCCACGAGCGTCGTCTCCGAGTCCTGCGGGACATTGCGGCGGCTTCGCCGCCGAGCGAGCTACTTCGCATTCCATCCCGACGGCTGTTCTCCCAACTTCGCGAGGGCTCGGATCTCGTCGACGTCCGCCGCGAGCAGGAAGCCCTCACGGACCGCTTGCTGCATCGCTGCTTCGAAGCGGCTGCGATGTTCTTCGGCTCCGCCGGGATACAGCCTGGCGAGGGTCGCTTCGTCGAACGCGACCGTCTTGCCGAACAGAAACATGAATCCGTCGCCACCGGGACTGTCACCGGACAAAACCGCACTCGGGGCCTCGACCCACGGCGTGCGAATCCCTCCGCGCGCGATGCCGAGTTCGTCGC
>JAJDAM010000322.1 GCA_029261905.1 Deltaproteobacteria bacterium | reverse complement strand
CGCAAAACGCATTGGTGCTGGGCTTCGTCGGCAAGTACAACTGGCATCACAACGCCCACCTGATGCCGCAGGCTGCCGCAATGCTGCGAAAGGAAACCGCCGCTCCGATCTATTGGCTGATGGTCGGTGACGGGCCCCATCGCGCGCACATGGAAAGCGTCGCGAACGAGCTCGGGGTCAACGACATCGTGCTGCGACAGGGATCGGTTCCCCACAACGAAGTTCCCGCCTGGATGTCAGCGATGGACGCCGGCGTCGTTCCGGTCAGCGGGGGCGAGATCATCTGCCCCATCAAAGTGCCGGAGTACATGGCGGCTGGCCTGTGTCCGGTCGTGGCTGACGGCGCCGCCAACCGGGAGGTGATCGAAACCGGACGCACCGGCATGCTGTTTCGTTCGGGAGACGCACGTTCGATGGCGGATGCGGTCCGGATACTCTCCGACACACCGGGACTGGTAGGCCGACTGGGCCAGGCCGCTCGAGTGGAAGTCGTGGAAAGATTTTCGTGGCAAGCCACCTGGGGACAGGCGTTGCTCGATGTGCTGGCAGCCGTCGAAGCCGAGAAATCCGCGCCGGCTGGATCCGCGAGGATCTGACCCGAGGTGGCCGGAACGACCGAACGACTGCGGGCTTTGGGTCTCAACCTGCTGCTGATGTCGATCGCGGGGGTCGTGTCCCTCGGTGCTCTCGAGTTGGGCGTGCGCATCTTCGTCGACATGAACGCCCAGCAACCACTCGGTGTCCGGGACGTCAACATGGAGACGATGCTCTCGTTTCTACCCGGCCGCGAACGGACCTATGAGACCGAGGAGTTCCGATTTACCGTCTCTACCAACCGCTTTGGCAGGCGCGATAGCGAGTGGACGCCGGCGGCCCTCGCCGATCCGACGAATCTGCTCATGATCGGTGACTCGTTCGTGCTGGGAAACGCGGTCGAAAACGAATTTTCCATCCCGAGCCAACTCGAGGCCATCTACGCCGAAGCCGGCCACCCGGTCGAGGTCTTCAATTTCGGCATGCCGGGCGCCGCCATCACGCAGTACAAGCTCAACCTGGAAGAAGCGTTCGGTATCGGAGTCGCGGCGCGAACCGTGCTGATCAACGTATTCGTCGGCAATGACTTCGACCCCAACTACCTTCCCGGCAAGCAGGAGGCTCGACTCCGCGCACCCGAGCACAAAGCAAGACCTCGAAGCTGGACGCCTCGATCGTCACTGGTCGAGTTCGCCAAGAGACGCGCCTCTCAATCGCCGCGCACGGTCGGCTATCTGCTGAAGTTGGGTCAGCTCATCGGTGTTCGGCTCTACAGCACACCGGCCGCCTACGTGTTCTTCCGCCAGCAGACGCCGGAGCAGGCAGCGGATTTTCGTCGGATGCTCGAGGTCCTCGGCGAAATCAAGATGCTGTGCGACGCCAACGATCGCGACCTGTACGTGGTCGCATTCCCCAACCGCATCCAGGTGGAGAACCACGAGGATCTGTCGAGCGAAACCTACGATGCGGGAAAACCGAATCGATTGATCCTCGAGTACTGTGCGGAGTTCGAAGTTCGGTGTCTCGACCTGCTGCCCGGCCTGGCGGCCGAGTACGAGAGGAACCGCGAACCGCTCTTCTATCCAATCGATCGGCATCCCAACGAGAAGGGTTACCGCCTCGCTGCCGAGGCGATCGCCAGGTTCATCGGAAACCGGGAACCCGAACCAGGACTCACGGGGAGGCCGAGCTCGTAATCAGAGTTCGGAGATCGGCGACGCCTCTTGCTCGAGGAAGGGGCTCGTAAATTTTTCGCGCTTTGTCGTCGGCTCCATCGACCCGCGACCCGTCTCGGTCAGCGCGAACCCCAGCATCAGAATCAGATAGCTGTTCAGATGTTCCGTGCCGGCCTTCATCCAGAAATGGCCGCCGGCCCAGCCCACGACCATCAACGCGACGAAATAGCCGAACAGCGCTCCGCGCATGTGCACATCGAGCGCAGACTCGGTCGGATTCGGCCTCCGCCTGCCGAGACAGGTTCCCAGACGCCACCAGAACCAGAACGATGCCAGCAGAGCGCCGATTCCCCCCTGTTCCAACGGCAGCAGAAACAGGTTGTGGATGCCATATCCGACTCTCCAGCGATCTCCGATCGGTACGACGTAGAAGCCACCTCCGGCCAACACCATCACGGGGTGCTCCTTCAGCTCCATCCAGATCTGGGGGAAGATCCCCTGGATTCGGCTGGTGGCTTCCTCCTGATACTGGCCCGGGCCGAACTTTTCGGAAGTCCGATATTTCGTCAGCGACCCCGCGTAGAACAGATTGACGGTGACGACGAACAGCAATGCGAAGATCCACATGCCGATGCTCTTGCGATACTCGCGGCTGTTGAACACCACCACACCGACGCCGATCACCAGCGCGAGAAACGCCGCCCTCGTGCCTGCGACGGTGGCGGGAACCGCGCACATCACGGCGAGCGCGGCCGCCAGCCAGCGCGCTGCTCCGCGACTCGCCCCGAACAACGCGACTCCGACCAGCGTCGTGATCACGCTGAAGAATCCGGCATGGAAGTACGCGGGACCCAACGTCGAGACGATGCCGTTGCCCTCGATCGCGATTTCCCAGCCCTTCGGGATGGTACGAGCGGTGCCCACGATTCCGAATACCTGAAGAATCGCGACGAACGAACACCACGTTCCGCCGAGAAGAACCACCCACATGAGTTTGCGCTTGTCGTGCTCCGTGATCGGTGCTGCGAGAAAGATCAGCAGCACCAGCAGCCCCTGGAAATAGGTGCCCAGATACCAGACCGAGAACTGGAACTTGTCGAGCGGGAGCCACACGCCCGACACCACCGTGGCCCAGGTGAACGTGGCGACGATCGCCACCCACGGCGCGACCATCGAGTTCTTCATGCTCAGGGTCCAGCCCCGGAATCGCCCTCGAAACACCCAGTAGAGGATCAACGATATCGACGACACATCGAACAGATAGGGGTTCGCCTTGTACATCGACGTGATGTACACGAGAGGAATCTCATACGAAAACGAGAGAATCACGAACGCGAGCAGACGAAACTCGAACCGGGACAGGCCCGATTCGCTCGCCTCGCGCTGCACGGGCGGTAGATACAACCCCTGCTCCGCGACCTCGGAATCGTAGAATGTGGCCAGCGTCGGATCTCCTCTAGACGCTCAGGTGTGTGGAGACTGGGGAATCGGGAGGCTCGGGTACGTGATACCGCTGATCGGTCATTCGGATGGTTTTCCGCACCACTTGAGTGTCCGTTGCGTCACTCTTGCCGCGGCGTGCGCGACAGGGGCAGCGACGTGCGAGCACCAGCGCCAGCTCAGCCGGAGCGCGGCGCCGGGGCCGTTCCTACTCGATATATCCTAGCGCTCTCAGCGCCTCCACGTCCTCGCTGGAGTCGAGAAGAGCCTCGGGGCCGAGATACTCGGGCACCGCCTGCTTGTATTGCTGGATCAGGCTCCGCATCTCGTTCGCTTTGTCACTGCGGCGACGCCGCACGTCAGTCAGCTCCCGTGGATCGTTCTGCTGATCGAACAGCACCTCCCCGCGCTGGGAATCGATGAATTTGAAGCCGTCGTGGTGAATGGCAATCCCGCCCGAATGGAGGATATCCGGTTTGCTCTCGTTGAAATGCAGTTCGGACACAACGAAGCCGTTCTGCCAATCCTGATGTCTGCGCAGCAGCCGTTCCATGTGGGCACGGTGATCCGGTTCGAGTTCGATCCGATCCAACGG
>JAJDAM010000321.1 GCA_029261905.1 Deltaproteobacteria bacterium | reverse complement strand
GGGCTTCACGAGCAGGTAGCCCTGCATCTCGAGGTGGAGCGCCGAGCAGAACTCGGTGCAGTAGTAGGGGAAGACACCGGGGACGTCGGCCGTGAAGCTCACCGACGCGGTCTTGCCAGGCTCCCAGGACCCGTTCACGTTGTATTTGTCGATCGAGAATCCGTGCGTCTGGTCCTCGGCGCGCTCGAGGTTCGTGAGGTGGATGACGACGTCATTGCCCTCATCGACTTCGATGATCTCCGGCGTGATGTGCGAGCGGATCAGCGTGCCGAAGACTTCGACCTTGTTGCCCTTCTTCTCGATTCGCTCTTCTCCGGCACGGGTCTTGTACGGAGAAATCGTATTGGTTCGAGTGTCCGTCCCTGTCTTGTATCGCACCGCTGGCTTCAGGATCGTGGCATCGATTGCGACGGTGTAGTGCGGCTCGCCGAGCGGCAACGGCATGTCGTACAGCAGCGACAGCTTCGAATCGTCGGAGATGTCGATCAGCTGGTGGTTCTGCGGGTGCAGCGGACCGACGGGGTTGAAGCGGTCGATCGCCAGCTTGTTGAGTGCGACCAGGTACTTTCCACGCGGCTTCACGGTGTCACCGTGCATCGTCATCAGATGGCCGATGTTGTAGTGGACCGGAATGCGATCGAGCAGCTTCCCGTTCAGGTAGTCCCAGCGCGCAGCCATCGAATCCACGTACAGCGACGTGTATGCGACACCCTTCTTGGAATCGAACTGGGTGTGGAGCGGCCCGAGACCCAGGCTGACCTGGGTGTGCAGGACCTGCTTCATGTCGATGATCGGCAGCCCGTACGGGTCATGCGCGGCGAAGTTCCCGGCGTTGATTGCCGCCTGGATCTTCTTCCAGCTGTACACGAACACGTGGCTATCGAGCTTGCCGGAGATGATCATGTATTCGCCATCGGGCGACACGTCGATCCCATGCGGGCTCTTGGGCTCGGGAATCAGGAAGACCAGGCCTTCCTTGATCGCCGTATCCATCATGATCACCGGGTGACCGTTGATCATCTTCACCTTTCCGGCGGCAGCGACTTGCGCGGCTTTGCGCCAGTTGATGACGTGCAGATAATCAGTGTCCTTCGCGGAGCAGCCTGCCTCGAACGGCGGTACACCGCGCTCGATGCCGCCCACATAGCGTTCGCTGCAGAACGAGTTGGTGAACGACCATCCGCTGCTCGCCAGCTTGCCGAAGTCCGACAGGTCCTGGCTGTACGGCGGAAGCTCCAGCGAAAACGACTTGTCCGCTTCGATTCGGCCCTTTTCGCGATTGAACTTCCAATACGTGACACCGCCGCGGTACTTCTCGTTGAACTGCTCGAGCGGGGCGTATTCTCCGCCGAGCGGCGCCGCGAGTTGCGCCGGTTCGATGATCCATTCGGTGTTCTCACTGACGAATGCGCCACCGTGTTCGTTCTGGAACACGGGATTCACGACGATCTGCTTGGTCTCGAAGTCGTGAAGGTCGATCACCGCAATGCGGGGATTGGCCTTGTCGTTGACGAACAGGAATTTCCCGTCGTAGTCGCCATTCGTTTCGGAGATGGCCGGGTGGTGGACGTCACCGAAAGTGATGTCCTTGCCGTTGATCCTGCCCTGGGCGAGTACAGCCTTCGATTCGTCATCGAACCCGTAGCCCTGCCACGGCTCCGGCGTGAAGACGGCGATATACTTGAGGATCCGCATCGACGGAATCCCGTAGACGATGACGTGACCGCTCTGCCCGCCCGATGCGAACGCGATGAACTCGTCGCGTCCGCCGGTGGGGGTGTAGGTCTTGGCGGCCGCCAGGATGTGCTCTTGCGTCAGGCCTCGCCGCTTCATGACCTCCTGGAGATTCTCGGCGCTCCAAGCGGCCTGCGCGCTGAATAGTAAACCGGCCATCACGGCCAAACTCGAGCACGAAAATTTTCCTTTTGTGAAAGGCGTTCTGTGGCTCACGGTCTTTCTCCCTCCCCACTTCGGTGGTCCAATGGCTCGATGGCTCCGTCCATTGATGACGGCAGCCATTCCGAGTGCAAAGCCCTGTGCAAAGCTGTGCGTAAACCTGCGTGTAAAGCCCAGTGCAAAGACAGTGCCCAGCTGGCCCCGATTTCGAAAAGCTCGCGAGAATCGTAAAACCCGCTTTGCAATCGGGCGCTTCGGGGTGGCACGATCGAGTCGTGCAAACTCGATCGAGGACCAAGCACTGAGGCGATCTGGTGCACCTCGGAGAGAGCGACTGCCTTCTTTCCTTGTGAATTGTCGGCCACGCGACAAGAAACAATCTCAAATCGAGCGTGTTCGTCGACGCCTGCAGATTTTCTCCGGGGTTTCTCGGGTTTCGATCGATTCGTGGTCACCAAGTCCCATCCAAACCTTCGGAATTGGGAAAAAACGTGCGCCAGTCGCATCGATCTGCCCTCGAGCGACCCATTCGATCCGCGCGGCAGCAATCGATGTGGCACATCGCCACATCCAACCAGGCGTTCGCCACAGGTGCGCGGGGACCTGGCGTTCTAGCGCGGCCGGATCTCGACCTGCGCGTGGTACGAAACCTGCAAATTCAATCGAAGCCGAGAGACCTGCAACCGGAGAAATCGAAAGGAACTTGCGGTGCCTTATTCACACTACGACCGACTGACAGCACTCGACGACAGTTTCCTGGCAATGGAGTCGCCGGGCGTGCACATGCACGTCGGGTCCGTCGGGATCTTCGATGCCGGCCCGTTGGCAGACGCGCAGGGCGGCGTCGATTTCGAGAGGATCCTCAGCGTCTCCGAATCGGGGCTCGCGCGGGTCCCGCGATTCCGGCAGAAGCTCGCGTATATGCCGGGCACGCGGCAACCGATCTGGGTCGACGATGAGCACTTCAACCTGCTCTACCACGTGCGACACACGGCCTTGCCAGTTCCCGGTGACGACCGACGCTTGAAGCGTCTGACCGGTCGGATCATGTCGCAGAAACTCGACCGGACCAAGCCGATGTGGGAACTGTGGTTCGTGGAAGGCTTGGCGGGTGGGCGGCTCGCAGTCATTTCCAAAGTGCACCACTGCTTGATCGATGGAGTGTCGGGGGTCGACCTGTTGTCCGCCTTCATGGGCACAGACCCGGAATTCCGTGCCGAAACCAGTGACTACCGATGGACCCCGCGCCCAGCACCGGGCTCACTGAGCCTGCTCGCTGACGACCTTCGCCGGCGAGTCTCGTTGCCGGGCCGACTGCTCTCTGGCGCAACACGCGTGCTTCGCGAGCCGGCCGAATCGATCGAAGATGCGAGGCGCACCGCTTCCGGCTTCGCCGAGAGTCTGGCCAAAGCGGTGACCCCAGCGTCGGAGACCCCGTTCAATGTTCCGATCGGTCCGCACCGACGCTTCGACTGGACGCGCATGGATCTGGGCGTCGTACGCGAGGTGAAACAAAAGGCCGGCGCGACCGTGAACGACGTGGTGTTGGCCTGTGTGGCGGGCGCGGTTCGGCGCTACCTCGGCCCGCAGATCGAATCGTTGGACGAGATCGACTTCCGCGTGCTGGTGCCGGTGAGTACGCGGAAGAGCGAAGAGCGCGGGAAGCTCGGAAACCGCGTATCGATGGTCGTCGTCGCGCTTCCCGTCAACGAACCGGATGCGCGCACGCGGCTCGAGAAAGTCGTCGAAGAGACGAGCCAGATCAAAGCATCGGGGCAGGCTTCCGGCGCCGACCTGATCGAACAGGTCAGCGACTGGACGTCACATGCGTTGCTGTCGCGCTTCAGCAACCTCGCTGCCTCGCGCCGCTCGTTCAACATGGTCGTAACCAATGTTCCCGGGCCGCCGGCACCGGTCTATTTGAATGGCGGTCGCATGCTGGAGTCCTACCCGCTGGTCCCACTGTTCGAAAATCAGGCGCTCGGTGTGGCGCTGTTCAGCTACGACGGCTCGCTGTTTTGGGGATTCAACTCGGATTGGGATGCCGTCCCCGACTTGCACGATTTCGTGCTCGCGATCGAACGAGAGTTCGAGGCGCTGCGCAAACTCTGAAAGGGAATCGAGTGGCCACTGAAAACTACCAACGGCTCACCCAGATGGACAATTCGTTTCTGGTCTACGAAGACGCGCAGCCATCGGGCGCCATGCACGTCGCATCGACCCAGATCCACGAAGCCGCGCCATTGAGGATGCGTGACGGCTCGATCGACATCGAGCGCATCGAGGAATTCGTCGTATCGCGGCTCGATCGGATCCCGCGCTACCGGCAGCGGCTGGCCCGGACGCCAATCGAAGGCCACCCGGTATGGATCGACGATTCGTCGTTCAACATTCGCTTTCACGTGCGTCATTCGCGACTGCCCCACCCCGGCAGCGACCGGCAGCTCAAGCGGATGGTCGGGCGCATCTTCTCTCAACGTCTCGACCGCGAGAAGCCGCTGTGGGAATTGTGGGTGATCGAGGGCCTCGAAGGGGATCGCATCGCGGTGGTGTCGAAGGTCCATCACTGCATGGTCGATGGTGTCTCCGGTTCCGAACTGATTTCGACGCTGCTCACGAGCGAACCACACGAAAAACCCGAACCGCCCGCGCGCTGGTCCCCGCGCCCGGCACCACAACGCAGCGAACTGGCGGCTGGCGAGGTCGCCCGTGTGGCGACCGCGCCTTTCCAATTGGGGGCAGCCGTGTCGCGCTTGTGGCGTGACGAAGAGGGTGCGCGACACGACCTGGCGGAGCGCATGCAGGCGACCGCGCGAATGCTCGGCGATGCAGGGGGTGCGACTCCGGTGCCGTTCAATCGCCCGATCGGCCCACACCGGCGGATCGATTGGATGCCGATGTCATTGGAATCCATCAAGCAGGTCCGCCGAAACGCAGGCGGAACGGTGAATGACATCGTGCTGGCCACCGCCGCCGGAGCGATTGGCAGCTATCTGTCCCGAGATCGGGGACTCGATCTCGACGGTGTGCGGTTCCGTGTCATGGCCCCGGTGAGCGTTCGAACGACCGAACAGCGTGGCACACTCGGCAACCGCGTTTCCGCGTGGACGGTCGATCTGCCGATCGCAGAGCCCGACCCGCTCGTTCGGCTCGAGATCATCCGACAGGAAACTGCGGACCTGAAGGAGTCGAAGCAGGCACTCGGCGCCGAGACCCTCACGCAGGTCACCGAATGGACAGGGTCCGGGATCCTGTCTCTCGGTGCGCGACTCGCCGCAATGGGTACACCCTTCAATTCCGTCATCACCAATGTCCCCGGGCCCCGGGTGCCGCTGTACCTGCTCGATTCGCGACTGCTGGAGATCCACCCTCACGTACCTTTGATGGGAACGATGGGGCTCGGCATCGGGTTGTTCAGCTACGACGGCTCATTGTCGTGGGGATATTCGGCCGACTGGGATCTGGTCCCCGATCTCCACCAACTGATTCTCGCGACCCAGAGCGCCTTCGACGATCTGTGCCGGGCGGCATCCTGAATCGAACGCACGCGAACGCGAACGCCGAAGGCTGCGCGGTCGGGGAGACGTAGCAGGAGGAGACATGAGCGGGGATAGCTCGATGAGTCGTGAGCAGTTCGACGCGATCGTCATTGGGTCCGGGCTCGGTGGCCTGGTCACGGCGGCCTATCTGTGCGCCGCCGGTCGTCGGACGTTGGTGCTCGAAGCGCACTACGTCGCGGGCGGCAACAGCCAGGTGTTTCGACGCAGCCATCACGGAAAAGAGTACGAGTTCGACGTCGGGATTCATTACATCGGTGAATGTGGTCGCGACGGCATCATTACCGCGGCGCTGAACGGGCTGGGTCTCGCCGAACGGGTCGTATTCCGACCGCTCGATTCCGACGGCTATTCGACCCTCCACTTTCCTGACGTCTCGTTCCGCGTTCCGTTCGGCTGGGACCGGTATCGAGCGCGGCTGCACGAGACATTCCCCGACGAGCGCGACGCGCTCGACGCGGTTCTCGATGTGATGCACGAGGTGGGAGACGCCGGACGTCGAATGCAGCGCGGCGAACTGGGCATGGAGCAGATCGAGACCGAAGCACCCGGTTTTCTGCAACAGGGGCTACGGCCGGTGACCGAGTTGTTCGCCGAGCACAGGCTGTCGGAAAGGGCCGCCGCGGTGATTCTCGGTGAGCAGGGTTGTTATGCAGTGCGCCCCTCGGACACTCCGGTGGTGATGGCGGCTGGCCTGGCAGATCATTTCTTGCGCGGCGCGTACTACCCGGTGGGCGGTGGGCAGGTCATTGCGGGCCGCTTGATCGAAGCCATTCGCGCCTATGGTGGAGACGTCCGAACGCAGAGTCCCGTTCAGCGAATTCGAGTCGAAAACGGCCGCGTTCTCGGCGTCGTTGCCGGGAAGAAAAACCGGATGCCGGTGGAGATCGATGCGCCGGTCGTGGTCTCGAACGCAGACGTCAAGCGAACCTTCTTCGAACTGGTCGGTGAAGAACACCTGAACGAGCAGACGTGCGCGCGGATCCGAGATCTCCAGATGGCCATCCCCCTGTTCTGCGTCTACCTGGGACTCGACATCGACCTTGCCGAACAGGGCATGCCGAACAGCAATCACTTCATCTGGGGCGACACCGATCTGGAGGCCATCTACGACGAACTCGACGCTGGCCGGACGTCTTCGAAGGCGATGTGTTACATCACCGCCGCCAGCCTGAAGGATCCCGAGAGCCGACACCTCGCGCCCCGAGGCCACACGAACCTCCAGATCATGACGCTCGTACCACGCGACTACTCGGTTTGGAATGTCGACCGAGGTCCGACCGACGGGGGGCGCTATCACCGCGATCCCGAATATCGCCGCCGCAAGGACGCGCTCACCGATCACCTGATCGACATGGCAGAACCGGTGCTTCACGACCTCCGCGAACACATCGTCTGGAGGGAGGCGGCCACGCCGATCAGCCAGGAGCGCTTCACCCGTTCGACCGGTGGAACTTCTTACGGAATCGAGATGTCGTGCAGCCAGGCAGGACCGCTCCGCGTCGGCCCGCGCACCGAAATCGAGGGACTGTTCCTATGCGGTGCAAGCACGCCTTCCGGCCCAGGCATCGCCGGCGTCATGCGTGGTGGTGTCGTGACGGCCGGAGAGATACTCGAGTCGGACTTGCTCGGTCCGATTCTGGCGGGCGAAGTATTCGGTGACCGCGGCGCACTACCCGCGCTGAATGACGAATGGGATCCGTGGAGGGAGAGCCATTGACCGGACGGCCGATCCTTGCTCGACGTATCGCGCGGACCGAATAGAAAAAGCAGAGACCCAACAGAAGAGGCCGTGTTAAGAGCTAGCCTCTCGCCGTGAAAATCTATCTGGTGCGAAACGGGCAAGCCATCAAACGAACTGCGTGGACCGGTTGGGACGACCTTCGCCCTCTGACCGCCAAGGGCGAGAACCAGGCGCGAGGTCTCCAGGCCACTCTCGAGTCCGTTGCGATCCGACGCATCTGGTCGAGCCCCGCAATTCGTTGCCACGAGACCGTCGAGAGGCTCGCAGGCGACCGCTCCCTGCTCGTCGAGCTCGATTCCCGCCTCGATGAAGAATCTGGAGTCGAGGATGCGCTCGCTCTACTCGACGAAGAAGCCGGAGCCCCGGTGCTGCTGTGCGCGGGCCGATCCCTGATCGGCGAGTTGCTCGCAACGTTCCAGGTCGGGGACGGCGACCCGGGAGACTTGCTCTGCCAGAAAGGCAGCGTCTGGATGCTCGAGCGTCGCGGCCACGAGATCACGAGTGCGGAGTACATGGCGCCTCGCGAGATCCGGGGGAAAGGCGCGCACACCCACCGCCGGGCCGTACTCGACATCGGAAGCGCATCGATCAGCCTGTTGGTCGCCGACGTGCGTCGCAGCGAGGGACGGGTCGAGCCCGTGCTGCGCGAAAGGAGAAGCCTGCGCTTCGGGGCATCGCTGGGCGAGATCGACGCGGAAGAATGCGAACGCGCCGCGAAGGGTGCTCGCCTCATGCAGGCCGAAGCCATGAGTGTCGGCAGCGAGGATCTGCTTCCCGTTGCAACTGCGGGCTTGCGCAACGCAACCAATGGCCAGGCCGTCGCGGACCAGATCGGGGCCGCGCTGGCAATGCCGGTGCGGATGCTCTCCGGCGCACAAGAGGCCCGGTTCGTCTACACGGCGTCACGAATCCGGCTCGGAATCGACAAAGAACCGGTCGTCGCACTGGACCTGGGTGGAGGCAGCCTCGACCTGGCCGCCGGTCGCGGAGCCAAGCCGCACTACGAGGCGAGCGAACCTCTCGGTGTAACCCGGCTGCACGCCGAGTTGGTCCACACGGACCCGATGGACGGGCTCGAGGCGGAAGCCATCCGCGAACGGGTGAGCACGCAGCTCTCGGCGCATGTCGACAGGCTGCGTGTGGACGAGCCGCGCTGTATCGCGGCCGGCGGAACCGTGAGGGCACTCGCGCGACTCGTGCAGGCGAGCCGCGGGCGAGCCGACCTCGAGAGCGTCCGCGGCCTGACGATATCCCGAAGCGAACTGGGAGCCCTGTCCGTTCGACTTCGCGCCGCCAATCACAAAGAGCGAATGAAGATGCCCACCGTCCGTCCTCGCCGCGTCGACCTGCTCCCCACCTCCGCGATCATCCTGATGACGGTGCTCGAGCAGCTCGACCTCGCTGAGATGACGGTCAGCGACTGGGGACTGCGCGAGGGAGTTCTGCTCGAGAAGGCCCCGCAGGGCTAGCTTTCTGGTTCTAAGACCCATCCGGTCGAGCCAGTTTCCGGCGCAAAACATCTGCTTCGGCAGCGGCCTGTTGCCCCATCTCGGTTTCGGGTCCGTAGAGATCGCTCGCCAGTTCGAGCAGCGTCAGTGCCTTGGGCCGGCGCGAATCGGCAATCATCAGTACCGCAACCACACGCGCGGCGTCGCCGAGGTGCGGATCGAGCGAGGTGGCCTGGTGGGCCCGGGTCGCCGCCAACTCGCGTGACACCTGTTGAC
>JAJDAM010000320.1 GCA_029261905.1 Deltaproteobacteria bacterium | reverse complement strand
CACTGCGTGAACTGGACCCGCGGCTGATGGCGCGCGATCTGTCGGAATTCGAACCGGCCGATCGAGAGACAGTTCGGCGGGCTCGCGCGTTGCAGAGCTTCTTCCGCCAGCCCTTTTTCGTCGCCGAGGCCTTCAACGGTCGTCCCGGTGTCGCGCTGACCGTGGCCGAAGCGATTCAGGGCGCTCGGGATGCAATGCAGGACCCGTCGTCTGCTTGATGTCGCGTGGGCGGCCGGCATGCACCCCTGGGAGGCTGGAAACCCTATGATGGAGCCGGATCGCCGGGAGCCCCATCATGCGCAAGCTTCGCATCATCGGACCAGGTCGCGCCGGCCGTTCCTTTTCGGTTGCTTTGAAGCGCGCCGGCTGGTGGGTCGCTGAGCCACTGCGTCGCGCCGACGCTCTACAAGATGCGGCGGCCGATGTGGACCTGCTGCTGATCGCGGTTCCCGACGCGGCGATCGAATCGGTCGCGGCGCAGGTCGAGCCACGAGACACCTGCGCGATCGCACACGTGTCCGGTTCGCTCGGTCTCGGGGTCCTGGGTGCGCATTCGCGTCGCGCGGCCATCCATCCGTTGGCTTCGTTGCCGAATCCGGAGTTGGGTGCCGAGCGGCTTTGCGCCGGCACCTGGTTTGCGGTCAGTGGAGATGCGATCGCCGCCGAAGTCGTCTCGGATCTCGGCGGCCGCTGCGTCGAGGTCGCCGACGAACATCGGGCCGAGTACCACGCCGCGGCTTGTATCGCGTCGAATCACCTCGTCGCGTTGTTGGGCCAGGTGGAGCGGGTGGCCGCTCGAGCGGGTGTTCCGCTGAGCGTCTACTTGGATCTGGTGCGCGAGACCGTCGACAACGTCGAACAGCTGGGACCGGCAGTTGCACTGACCGGACCGGTGGCGCGCGGCGATACCGCAACCGTGGAGCGGCATCTGGCCGCGATCGATCCGTCCGAGCGAAACGCCTATCGCGCAATGGCCGAGGCCGCCGGTCGGCTGGTGGCGGTCGCGTGACGGGTCGTTTGAAAGGACGCCGCGTGCTCGTCGTGGGCGCGTCCGCTGGGATCGGGAGATCGATCGCAGCTGTGTTGTCGCGCGAAGGCGCCGACATGGCCGTTGCCGCCCGGCGTCTTTCTCGACTCGAGAGTCTCACAGGCGAACTCGAGGGCGTCGCGGTACCCATCGAATTGGACGTTCGGGACGAAGCCTCGTGTCAGCGGGGCGTCGCTGATGCGATCGAGCGACTCGGCGGCCTCGACGCGTTGGTGTACGCGGTAGGCGTCGCATCGCTCGTCCCGTTGCGCGAAGCCGACGCCGAGCGCTGGCGCGAGGCGTTCGAAACCAATGTCGTCGGCGCGGCGCTCGTGACCCGGGCGGCCGTCGATGCGCTTTCCGCCAGTCGCGGTCGGGCCGTGTATCTGTCGTCGATTTCCGCAAGCGAACATCCGCCGCGTGCGGGACTCGCACTCTACGTCGCGACGAAAACGGCGCTCGAAAAACTCGTCGCATTGTGGCAGGTCGAACACCGCGAGATCGGCTTTACCACGGTGAGTGTCGGCGATACCGGCGGGACCGAAATGGCGCTGGATTGGGACATGGCGGTGCTTGGCGAGAAGATTGGACGCTGGGTGAGCGAGGGACGGATGTTTGGCCGTGTGATGGAGCCCGAAGCGATCGGCCGGCATGTCGCCGATCTGCTGGCCAATTCCGAAAGCGTGCCGGTTTCCAGCATCACACCGCGCTTCGCGGCGGATTGAGCCGTGCCGGCGATCCTACGCTACTTGCCGTGGATCGCAGCGTGGCTGGTTTCGTGTTCGCCATCTTCCCCAGGGCATCTCGATCTGCGAATTCTCACCTCGGGCCAGTCGACGCCCGCTCGCATCGAACTGCTCGATGACACGGGAAAGGCCTGGATCGCTCCGGATGCGCTGAAGGTCACACTCGAGTGTTTTGCGGCGCCGAAGCCAGCCTGGCTCCAGCCGCTCGTGGAATCCAATCAGATCGAGAATCTCTACACGGGGACGACTCAGTTTTATTCGGCTGGGCATTCCGGGGTCGATCTGCCGGCGGGCGACTACACGTTGCGGGTCTTCAAGGGCAACGAATTCCGGACGGAGCGTCGCGAGTTTCGAATCGAATCCGGGCGGACCCAGCGAATCGAAATCGGACTCGAGCGCTGGGCGAACCCCGCGGCTGAGGGCTGGCTGTCTTCGGACGATCACATCCACATCACACGGCGCACGGCAGACGACAATCCGTGGTTGCTCGCGTGGATGGAAGCCGAAGGCCTTTCGGTTGCGAACCTGTTGCAGATGGGGACTGCGGACCAGTTCAATGTGACGCCGCAGTACGCGTACGGGGACGCGGGCGTGTATGGCGCGGGTGACACGCGGCTGTTCTCGGGCCAGGAACATCCGCGGACGCATTTTCTCGGGCATACCATCACGCTCGGCGCAAGTGAGCCGATCGATTTGCGCGAGTCGTACATCGACTATGAGAACTTCTGGCGGGAATCCGAACGCCTGGGCGGTGTCAGCGGTTTTGCCCACTACGGGCAGGGCCCGGCGCAAGATGGGCTTTCGATCAGTGTGCCGGCCGGCCGGATTTCGTTCATCGAATTGTTGCAGAGTGAGTACCTGGCCACCCGCGTCTGGTACGAACTGCTCGACATGGGATTTCGGATCGCGCCCTCGGCGGGAACCGACTTTCCCTGTATTCCCAGCTTGCCGGGACGCGAGCGCGTGTATGTGGGCGCAGAAGTCGGCTTGACGCGCGAGTCGTACGTGGCTGCGCTCCGCGCGGGGCGCACGTTCGTCACCAACGGGCCGATACTGGAATTGCGCGCCGGCCAGTCGGAGATCGGCGATGTGCTGCGGGGCCAACGCGGCCAAACGCTCCGCGTCGAGGGCGCGGTTCGCTTCGATCCGCAGCGCGACCACGTGCGCGCACTCGAACTCATCGTGGGTGGAGAAGTCGTGCGAATCGAAACCGAGGCGACTGAACCGGGGCGGATCACGCTATCGGCCGACATCCCGATCGAGCACTCGACCTGGTTGGCGCTCCGTTCTTCCGGCGACAAGCTCGACGAGATCCCATTCGTACTCCAACCGGTTTCCGAGTTCTTCGAGGCGGGAATCGATCGATTCGGCGGAGGCTGGTCGTTGGAGGGGCGCGACGAGTTTCTGGCCGGTGTCACACTACGGCCATCGCTGGCACACACCGGCGCTATCTTCGTCGATGTCGATGGAGTGCCACCACCGGCGGCCGCCCGAGTCGCGCGCGACTGGTTGGCGGTCCTCGAAGACCTGGAAGCGCGCCTCGGCGACGACCGGATCGGCGAACTCGAAGTCTGGGACTGGATCACCTACAGCGATGGGGTCAGCGTCGAGCATGTGATGGGGCAACGCCCCCGACTGCTCGACTCCATCGCGAATGCCCGCGCTCACTACGAAGCGCTGTCGGCCGGAGGCCCGGCCCGATGATACTGCTGCGGAACCTCGCGCTGTTTTTCGTGGTCTTCCTGCCCGCCAGTTGCGCGACCGGCTGGGCCGCCGGTTTTCTAGACGGCCCGATGACCGCGCCGCGCCTGAATTACCCGCTCGCTCAGGTTTTCATGATGGACGTCCTTCCGCTGCTACTGCCTACGCTGATCGCCGTGCCGCTGCTGCACGTCGCGTTTCGGTACGGACTGCGCGGCCGCACCCCGGCAACCGCGAGAACGGTTGCGATGATCGCTACGCCGATCGCGCTACTGGTCGTTCACATGGCGTTCTACGGAAAGGTCTTCGTCGGAGTTCCGCTGCTCGTGATGGTCGGAACGGCGGGCGCGCTGTTCGGCGCGATTTTCGCAACGAACCGCCGCACCGACGAGCGCGGGTGAGCGTCAGCTCTTCGGGCCGCGGCCCGCTGCAGCATCCGTCTGGGCCGCGTCCAGCCCGGCTTCGCCGAGAACTTCATCGGTGTGTTGGCCGAGGACCGGCGGTACCCGCCGGACGCTCGACGGAGTCTGTGAGAACCTCGGGGCGCTTCGGAAGAGTCGGGTCTTCACGCCGGTGGGGTGGTCGAGTTCGAACAGCACCCGGTTGTGCTGGACCTGGGGGTTGGCGAGGAAGCCATTGATGTCGTGGATCTCGCCGAGCGGGGCTCCGAAGCGGTGTGCTCTCTCGATGATTTCGGCAGTCGTCCACTCGGCAATCTCGACTTCCATCAACGCCAACAGGTCCGGTGCGTTCGCGAGCCGAGCGGGCAACGTCGCGAACGCAGGTTCATCGATCAGGTCTTCGCGGTCGATTGCTCGACACATCGCCGCGTACTGACGGTCCTCGATGATCAGCATCGCCACGTGACCGTCTCGGGTCTGCCACGCCCGGTAAACGCCATCGCCTTCGCGCGGAACCGGCGGTCCGCCGAAACTCTCGGGTGCGAAGGCATCGGGTAGAACGAAAGTCGAGAAGGCGTCGATCATCGGGATGTCGATTCGCTGGCCGCGTCCGCCGCTCTTCCCTCGCGCGTACAGCGCCGCCATCACCGCATAACATGCGGTCAGGCCGCTCGTCTTGTCGGCAACGAGATTGCTGATCAACTTCGGGTTGTC
>JAJDAM010000319.1 GCA_029261905.1 Deltaproteobacteria bacterium | reverse complement strand
CGCTCAGCGAGCGCGGCCGAGTCGTCCCTGAACAAAGCCAGCCCGACACTCGCGAGATCTTCGTCTTTCGATACCGCCTGCTGTACGAGATCACACCGGACGCAGTACGAATCGTGGCGTTCCTTCACGGTGCTCGCGATTTCGAGCGTTGGCGGCGAGAGACCGAGTCGTAGCGCGCACGCAGCCCAACAAAGGCTTACAGCAGACAACGAACAGCGTCATTTCGTCGATCTTGGTACCGTTCTGGCGGCGGGCTTCTGCGGCGTATGCGTCGATGGTCGGCGCTGTCCGTTGCAGCTGAAGCCCGATCCGTTGGGCAGCGGCGCGATGCGATTCCTGATACTCGCGACAGTGGCACTGCTAGTGAGTGGATGCCCGTTCGGCGGAGTGACTCAGATCAACCGCATTCCCTCGAGCCAGGCTCTTCGAGCGCCCGAGCTCTTCAACCGCCCAGGCGTTCTCATCCATGATCCGTCGGGGTTCGCGTTCGCCGAGTGGTACAGCAACTTCCAGCGAGTCACGGCGTATCGCTACGACATGGCCGGCCTCAACGTCAGCATCGGGTACAACGATCGCCGTCCCAGCTGCCTCATCGTCGCCACCTTCTATATCTACCCCGCTCCGCGAATGAGCTTCATCGGCGCTTCGCCGAGCGTGGTGGCCTCGCTTCAAGAAAGCTGGCTCCGCGGCGAGTTCTCGCGGTCAAAAGCCGAGATCGAAGCCGCCCATCCGAGCCTACGAGAGCCGTTAGTTGAGCCTTCTGTCGTTTCCGTCAGCGATTCACTCGTCCAGGGTCCGTCGTTCGACTTCGCCGAGTCCGATCATCTCTCGGAGTTCCGCTTGTTCCTCTTCGACCGGCAGTGGTTCGTGAAGTACCGCTTTACCTTCCCCGAATCATGCAAGGCCGAAGCTCTATCTCGGCTCACCACACTCGATCGCGAACTGCCGTGGTCCGGCGCTCAACATGCCGTTGCTGACGGACCAGCAACAACGCCATTCAATTGACGTTGGTCTCGCTCTGGCGGCATACTGCGTCGTCTGGGTCGGGTCCGGTCAGCGCTGTTGCTGGCCGCTGAAGCCCGATCCGATGGGCGGTAGGGTAATGGGAATGCGTGAACAACTTGAAGCTGCCCAGCGCGGGTCCTCGGTGGTTTGTGTTGGCCGCGACTCTTTCGAGTCTGAGGGTGAGCTCGGATTCATCATCGCTGTCAACGCCGATTTAGTTCTCCTTCTCTGCGTCTCGAACCAAATCCGGCTTGACGGCTTTGCGGTCGTCCGAATCTGCGACATTTCGGGACTCGAGGCGCCTCACGCCCATGACCAGTTCGTCGAAGAGGCTCTTCGTCTACGTGGCGAAGCCGTTCCCGACGCACCCGAGGTCGACATCACGAGCATCGGATCCGCACTCCGAGCCGCCGGCAAACTTCATTCAGTTCTCGCAGTTCACCGAGAGGAAGTCGAATCTGAAGTTTGCCACGTGGGCGCTGTTGTCAGCGTGAGCCGTGAATCGATCGGCCTTCTCGAGATCGGTCCAGATGCGGATTGGGACGAGGAGCCCACCACCTACGCCTTGTCCGAGATCACTCGCATCGACTTTGGCGGTGGCTACGAGGAAGCACTAGCGCTTGTCGGTGGCCACCCTCCGGCCGCGCGGCACCTCAGACCTGTGTCGTAGGACGCCGCCGCCCAAGACGGTCACACTGAACGCGCACGACAGGCCGCCTGCCGAGCGCGGCTGCCGCAAGTGTTATTTTCCACCGAGGTCATCAAACGGCAAACAGGGGAACCCAACGTGCCTAGCGTTGAGCATGAGCAAGTAGTCGCCATGATGAGTGGGGGCCTAGCCCTCGATGAGTTGTCGATCGAAGAGCAGCGCGCCGTGATGGAAGCCTCGGCGGATTTGTTCCCACCGGAGGCCGATGTGGTCGCCCGCCAGATTGATGCTGGCGGCGTGACGTCGGACTGGGTAACGGTGGACGCAAGCGAACCGGATCGCGTCGTACTCTATTTACACGGAGGCGGATACGTGATGGGCTCACGAAACACCCACCGTGGACTCGCCGGACGTATCGCGCGGGCGGCACGGGCGCGGGTGCTGCTGCCGGACTACCGACTCGCGCCGGAGCATCCGTTTCCCGCTGCCGTTGAGGATGCACGGCCTGCTGGCGCTGGCTGCTCTCTGAAGGTTATGCCCCAGGACGCATGGCCATCGCCGGCGACTCCGCTGGCGGGGGTTTGACATTGGCCACGCTGCTGGCATTGAAGGCAGCCGGTGATCCGCTGCCCGCCTGCGCAGTGGGACTGTCACCGTGGACAGATCTTGAAGGTACTGGGTCCACTGCCGAGCCGGGTGCGGTTGACGACCCCATGATTACTCCGGAGGGCCTGCGCTCTACCGGCCGTGACTACGCGGCCGCTGATCTGCGCAATCCGTTCGCTGCACCTCTGCACGGCGATCCGGCGGGCCTGCCGCCACTGCTACTCCAGGTCGGTACCCGGGAGATTCTGCTGTCGGACAGCACGCGCTTCGCCGAAAATGCCCGGGCTGCAGGCGTGGACGTTACCCTCGAAATCGAGGAAGGACTGATTCACGTCTGGCAAATGTTTCCCGACGTACCAGAGGCTC
>JAJDAM010000318.1 GCA_029261905.1 Deltaproteobacteria bacterium | reverse complement strand
TTCTTCGCGGGCGCTTTCTTTCGTGCAGTCATCTACATCTTCCGGCTTCGTTCGAGGACATGGGTCAGTTCGGTGACGATTTTGTCTCGTTGTTTCTCGTTCAGGTCGAGTATTTCCTGCAGCCCGACAGCGACCTGCGGGATGTACTTCACGATGTAGGCGCGCTTCTTCTCTTCATCCGCATGTCGCCGCTGCTTGCGGATGTGGCCGGCTACTTTGCGGCCACACTCCTGCAAGCCCAACCGCAGTTCCTTGATGATCTCGGGATATGGCGCGATCGCTTCTTTGCTCTCCGACGTGAAGGGCACCCATACACTCGCGATGTGGACCATCAGCAGCATCGGTCCCACCGGCAACGCGCCGCGCGGTTGTTGCATCTGGTAGGAGCGCCAGTCGGTGCTGGTGACGGCTTTGGTGATCGCACACGCGCCCTGCTGGTATTGCAACGGGACCCGATTGGCGTAGCGATAGAGCGTGATGGTCTGGTCTCCCGGAAGGTCTCCCCCGTATGCGAGGCCGACCTCGATCAGGAACGGGTTTCCCCGATACACGGTCGGGCGTCGCGAGATCGAAACGGTGAATTCAGCGGAGACCTCCGACTTCAGCGCAGCTTCGATCAGCGTCTCGCCGATCGGCGCGATGCAGTCCGTCGGTGGCGCCATGATCTTGGCGGCCTGGATCGCGTTGTGGATGCGCTCGACCTCATCGCGTCCCGCTTCGCTGGGGCGTCGGTTCGGCGCGACCTTCGCGGCCTCCAGGATCTGACCTGAGGTTCGTGACGACACGCGGCTGAAATCATTCTGAAGGCAGGACCGGACGTTTCGCGCCTTCGTGTCGCGGAACATCTGCATCAATACGCCAAGCTCGACACCGTGAGGGTGCGGCTTGATTTCAGCCGTCTCGACGGGGATCACCTTGGTGACGCGCGGGAACACGTGCTCGGCACCGTGTTCTTCGGCCTTTGGCGGCACGTAGGTGATCTGGGCGTGCGGGTTCGCAAGAGAGATCTGTCGGATGTACGCGTCCACCGAGTGTTGCCCGCCGCGGTATCCGCCCTCGAGTTCGATCTCGACGCGGGTTCCCCGTGGTACGTCCCATTTGACGACTTCGTCGCGCTTTACTTTCGGCGCGTTGAGCTTGGTATCGATCACGAGTTCGAAATGATGGGCGTCCTTCTTGGGTCCCGTGCGGGTGACGATCACGATCGGCTTGCCGGTAGTCAGCAGGCCATACATACCGGCAGCGCTGATACCGATGCCCTGCTGTCCACGGCTCTGGCGCAGCCGATGGAACTTCGAGCCGTACAGCAACCGTCCGAAGATCTTCGGGACCTGGGCACGCACGATCCCCGGCCCGTTGTCTTGAATGGCAATGCAGAATCGGGTCTCGGACAGTTGTCGGATCTCGACGCGAATGTCCGGCAGGATGCTCGCTTCCTCACAGGCATCGAGCGCGTTGTCGACCCCCTCTTTGACCGTCGTCAGCAGGGCTTTGGAGGGGTTGTCGAAGCCGAGCAGGTGACGGTTCTTTGCGAAGAACTCGGAGACCGAGATGTCCCGCTGGCCCTTCGCGAGATCCTTGGCGGTGCGCGCCGGTTCTGGCTGTTTGGCTGTGGGGGCTTTCGCAACGGCTTTTCGCTTCGAGACGCGAGACTTGGCCGCTTTCGCCTGCTTCGGCTTCGCCGTCGTAGAACGCGCACGCGCCTTCTTTCGGCCGGCCTGTGGTTTGCTCGCCATCCCATTACCCCCCGCAGCCGATGTGCCACAGCCTTTCGGTGGGGTCTAGCTTGGATCCCCGATTGCAGCCGCTGAGCGTCTGCATCTCGGCGGCCCGCACTCTCGGGTCTGCCGGATTGGGTCGGGCTCCTAGCTGAGGATGAGTTCCTGCCGGGCGCGGAAGTTGCCCGCGAGCCTTACGCGGCCAGTGCGCAGCATGTGTTTGACGGTCGCGACGACTTCACGGTCATCGCCCGTGACCTCGCAGACCGCTTGGACGAGCTCCAAGAGCGTGAAGTCCTCAGACTTCGAATGATCGTTCTGGGTCGCTACCGCAGTTTGTGCAGCGCTCATACCAGCACCACCCTCCAGTCAGTTTCACATGCACACTGCTTCACATGCACACTGCCTTTCCTATGCAGTTGCAGAAAACATGCCCACTTCTGTGGTTTCCTAGGAACCCATTTGATTCCATAGGCTTACGACGATTCTGCTCCGATTGTTGCACTGACGAATCAGCCAAATCGGTGACGGTTTTCGGTATTCGGTGTCGAAAATCAGACGGGGTCGTCCAGCGGAGAATTCAATCCGCTCCGGGTGGACGCCCTGTAGCTCAGTGCTTCGGCCATGGCTTCGACCCCGGTTACGGGTTCCCGCGCGAGGTCGGCGATCGTCCGAGCGACTCGCAGCAGACGTCTGGCAGATCTGGCAGAGAGCCCAAGCCTGTCGACCGCTCGGCCCAGTAGTTGGCGCGCCTCGGGCGTTGCGCGCACGGAATCGTCGAGCCTCGAGTCCGGAAGGTCTGCATTGGTCAGCGAGCCGTCTACCGCGCCCCGGTCTCGTTGGATCGCCCGCGCGGCTTCGACTCGGCCCCGCAAGTCGGCTGTAGTCGGGCCAAGAGCGGAGCCACCTGATGGGCTATCGAGTTGCGCCCAGCGAACGGGCATGACCGACACGTGGAGATCGATCCGGTCGAGGAGCGGTCCCGAAATCCGGTTCGCATAGCGACTCGTCGCGCCGTCATCGCAGCGGCAGTCGCGCGTTCCGCTACCCAGCCACCCGCATGGGCACGGGTTCGCGGCTGCAACCCACAGAAAGCGAGCTGGAAACAGACACGAGTTTCGCGCCCGCGCGATCAATACGCGTCGCTGTTCGAGAACTTCGCGAAGGCCCTCGAGGGTTCGGCGGTCGAATTCGGTGAGCTCGTCGAGAAACAGCACACCGTGGTGAGCGAGAGAGACTTCCCCGGGCCCCGGCGGGTTGCCTCCTCCCAGGAGTCCCGCGCTACTGGTCGTATGGTGTGGTGCGCGGAAGGGCCGGTTTCGGACGATCGGGTTTTCGGTGGACAGCTGACCCGCGGCGCCGTGAATCTGCGTGATCTCGAGTGCCTCGGGGAACTCCAGTCGCGGCAAGAACCCCGGCAATCGTCGCGCGAGCATGGTCTTGCCTGCACCCGGAGCCCCTCGCAAGAAGACCGCATGCCCTCCGGCCGCGGAAATCTCCAATGCCCGCTTGGCTCGCTGCTGTCCGCGAACTTCGGCGACATCCAATACCGTCGTACCCGTCTGGTCTGGGATCGCTTCTGGGACGGCGATCGACAATCCGGAGCCGGTCACCAGGTAGCGGATCACTTCACCCAGATCGGCCGCATGGAATACTTCGACCTGAGGTGTCAGCGCCGCTTCGAGTGCGTTGCCGGACGGGACGATCACGCGCGTTCGGCCGGCATCACGCAACGCGAGCGTCAGCGCCAACGCGCCCTGGATGGGTCGCAATCGCCCATCGAGTGCGAGTTCACCGACCAGACCGAGATTCTCGAGTTGTTCGGAATCGAATGCACCGGCGGCGCCCAGGATTCCGATTGCGATCGGAAGGTCGAGCCCCGCGCCGCGTTTCCGGATGTTGGCAGGCGCCAGATTCACGGTGATCCGATGCGCGGGAAACCGCTGGCCGACACTCGCAATCGCAGCCCGTACCCGCGCAGCGCTCTCGCGGACAGCTGCTTCGGGCAACCCCACGATGTCGACCCGCGGCAGCTGAGAACTCAGCTGAACCTCGACCTCGACCGCTACACCATCGATTCCGTGCAATGTAGCCCCGAGAATGCGGGCCATTTGCGTCTCCGAGCGGGACCTCGGGGCGATCGGTGGGCTGGCTGGTGATCCGCGAAGCTTCACGAGATCGCGACGTGGATCGACCGAGAATGAAGGCAGGACCCCGCTGGGACGGGATCCTGCCTTCCACTCTTGAAGAGCCCCGCCAGAGAGGGGCACCTATAACTTTGTGGTCGATTTGCCTGAGAAGTGTCAAACACCTTGTCGAATTTCTCGGGGATTGCGAGAACTGTCTGCCTACCGGGGCTCGCAACGGTTTCCTGCGGGGGCCGCAGGCGCGTCGAGGCGTTAATATCGCCCCCCAACCAGCGAGGCCCGGAGTCCGAATGCGCTCGAGCGAAGTCCATACCCTGTGTGCGGTACTGCTCTTTGCCGGTGCGATCGCCGGGTGCCAGCAGTCACCCCAGGTGGCTCCCCGCGCGGTCGAACCCGCGCCCCCGACGACTACGACTGGCCGCCAGACCGGATTCTCGGCCGATCAGGCTTGGAGCCATCTTCAGGCGCTGACGGCGATCGGTCCTCGCGTCATCGATACCGAGGGAAGTGCTGAGGCACGCAAGTACATCCAGGCTCAGCTCGAAAAGCTGAATCTCGAAGTCCACATCGACGAGCGCGACATCATGGCCAGTCCGAAGCCCGAATCGGACGACGAATCGGAAGCCGACGCAACCGGCGAAACCGAACCAGAGCCAGTCAGCCTCTTCGTCCGCAACGTGGTGGCGACGATTCCGGGGACGCTCGGCTCCGGGTCGATCGTGTTGATCGCGCCCTATGACACGCAGGCCTTCGAGGATTTCGAATTCGTCGGTGCCAATGACGGAGGCTCCGGCGCGGCGGTGTTGCTCGAGTTGGCCCGCGTCATCGCCGCCAACCCGCTTCCGTACTCCACCGAGTTGGTGTTTCTCGATGGTCAGGCGCCGTTCACCTTGCCCGATGGCAATGGAAGCCGAAGAAAGGGCGCGGGACTCGTCCGGCTGGCCATGGAAAAACGAGAGCAGGGAGCTGCCGACGTTCACCTGGTCGTCTACATCAACCGAGTCGGCGACGCGGATCTGCACATCGCCCGCGACTTGCTGAGCCACCGGATCTATCGCGAAGAATTCTTCGACGAGGCGCGAAGGCTTGGGCAGACCGATGCGTTTCGACCGGACGCGCCATTCGAGTCGACCGGGCTCAAACACCAACCGCTGTCGGCGGCTGGGATCCGCAGAATCGTCTCGATCGTCGATACGTCGTACGGGGGGGACGAGCCGCCTGGCCTGTATGCGGGAACCGAACAGGATACGATCGATCACTGCTCGCCCGACAGTCTCGACGCGGTCGGCGGAGTCGTCCTCGCGGGTCTGGAAACGATTTCGAAACGACTGATCAAGATCGATCTCTACTCCGGAAAACCAGTGGAATCGTCGCCGGCTACCGAGCAGCAGACGGAGTCCGAAGCGGTCACACCGGACGGCGATGACGCACAGCATTGAGGTCGGCGCGGGTCCTCGTCCGCGCGCAGTGGAGGTGAATCGAATGATTGAACTTGCGTCGAAACTCGATATCGCCATCGCCGGAGGTCACAGATGAAGGTTCGAGTTGCACTCGGCTCGATCGGGTGCGGGGTGGCTCTCACACTTCTATTCGGGTTGCCCGCGCCGGCTGCGCCCGCTGCGGAAGCTTCTGCGGCGACGCCGGTCCGCGTGCAGATCCACGAGCCGAGGCCGGGGACACCGGTTCGGAACCGGGTCGACCAGGCGCCGATCCGCGGCAACGCAGTCGCCGAGGCTGAGCGCCCGCTGGATATCGACGTCATGATCGTGGTCGATGTGTCGGGCTCCACGTCGGATCCTTCGGGAGTCGATATCGACGGCGACGGCATGATCGGATTCGACCCGCGTCTGGAACTCGTCGCGCCCGGCACTTATCCGCCCGGAATGAAGAACACCGACCCGGACGACAGCATTCTGGCTGCGGAGATCAAGGCCGCCGGGGCGCTGATCAACAACCTCGACCGGCAACGTGTGCGCGTTGGGGTCGTGAGTTTCTCGGGGATGGCCGACAAGAACGGATTTCGCGTGAGTCCCGATCAGCAAGACGCCTGGCTCGAATCTCCGCTGACAAACCGGTTCGAAGATGCACAACGAGCACTCACGCAACTATTGGCGCGCGGACCGCACGGCGGGACCGATTTTGGTGCGGGTGTGAACCTCGCAGTCCGAGAGCTCGCGGGCTTGTATGGCGCGAAGAGCCAGGCGCGAACCGACACGAAAAAGATCATCATGTTCCTGACCGATGGGAATCCGACGTTTCCGGTCAAGACGATGACCGTCAGCGAGCCCGGAGATATCGATTTCGCACTCAACGCGGCGCGCGTGGCCCACCAGGCGCAGGTCACGATCAACGTCTATGCGCTCGGCGAAGCGGCCTTGAGAAATCCTCTTGCGGCCACCGAGATGTCGCGCATCACACTCGGTACCTACACCGGAGTCGAGAATCCCGGAGACGTCATCACGTATTTGCAGAACGCGTCTTTCGCGAACGTCGACGATGTGATCTTCACGAACCTGACGACCAGCGAAGTGTCGGCCGATGTTCAGCTGTCTCCTGATGGCAGCTTCTCGGGGTTCGTTCCCGTGCGTGAAGGCAAAAACCGGGTACGGGTCACGGCGCTCGCCTCGGACGGGTCGATCGGTGCCGTGGAATTCGATCTCGAATTCGAGAGGGCGGGGCTCAGCGGCCGCGAACTAGCGCTCGAACTCGAGCGCATTCGGAAGCGGAACACCGAGCTTCAATTGCTGATCGAGAGCGAGCGCATCAAGCGCTTCCGCGAGCAGCAGCGCAAGGGTCTGGAGATCAGGGTCGAGGAGTAAGTCGGTCGCCTAGACGCGGACGCTCCGTCCGCGGAACCCGCCAATCGGCACTCTAATCGGGAATGGCCCGCTACAGGTCGACCAGGTCGGGGTTCGTGATCTCTCGCTTGTACAGCTTGCCTCTTTTGTACATCGAGATGATGTCCGGGACGCCGTCGCCGTCCTTGTCTTCTTCGCGCTTCGAGATGACCGGCTCGCCGGAGCTGATGTCGAAGGTCTCGATGATGTCGACTTTTCCGGAACCGTTGGTGTCGCGCTCGATGCGAATCGGCAGCTCACGATCGTCTCGGACGTCGAAATTCGTCCAAGCGTCGATCTGACCGTTCTTGGTCCGATCTTCCTGCATTTTGACCAGCAGGCGGTCTCGGTAGCTCTTGATCAGATCCGGCTTTCCGTCGTCGTTGTGGTCGTGACTTTCTTCTACCAATGAGTCGCCCGAATACTTGAAAAAGGCGTCGCGCCGGCCGTTCATGTCACGATCGATGGCTCGTTCGGTCATTCGACCGCGACTGAACTTCTCCCACTGATCGACGCGGCCGTCGCCGTTGGTGTCGATCTCTTGCGCAGAAATC
>JAJDAM010000317.1 GCA_029261905.1 Deltaproteobacteria bacterium | reverse complement strand
ACATCGCCGAATCGAAGGAAAAGGAAGTTCTGCAGGTCTGACGATGGCCGAATCCGACCCGATCTCACAGCCGCCGCCGCGCGTCCCGCAGCACGTCGCCATCATCATGGATGGCAACGGCCGCTGGGCAGAGCAGCGCGGGATCTCGCGCAACGAAGGCCACAAGCAGGGCCTCGAATCGCTGCGGGCTGCCGTACGCGGTGCCAACGATCTCGGGATCCAATGGCTGACGCTGTACGCATTCTCGCTCGAGAACTGGAGCCGCCCGAAGTCGGAAGTCGAATCGCTGATGGGGTTGCTCGAGCACTATCTCGAGACCGAGATCGACGAGGTCATGGAGAAAGGCATCGAGCTGCGATGCATCGGACGTACCGATCGCCTGCCGCCCCGAATTCGCGATGGCGTTGCGGCTGCGGTGGAACGCACGCGCGGCAACCGCGAGATGCACTTGATCTTCGCGTTGTCGTACGGCGGCCGGGCCGAGATCGTGGATGCGGCGCGAAAGCTGCTGCGCGATGCAGAGCTGGGAAACGTCGATCCCGAGCGGCTCGATGAGAAGATGTTCGCCGCCTATCTCTATGACCCCGAGGTCCCGGACCCGGACCTGTTGATTCGCACGGGTGCCGAATCGCGCGTTTCGAATTTTCTGCTGTGGCAGATCGCGTATTCCGAGATCTACACGACCGAGATCATGTGGCCGGACTTCCGCGAGGCCGACCTCGAGCGGGCGGTGCAGGAGTACCAGAGCCGCGAACGTCGCTTCGGCTTGACGAGCGCACAAGTGAGTGGTCGCCGCGGGGCCAAAGCGTGAACGAACTGGCGAGCGACTCGCACCCCAGTTCGTCGGCGGGGTCGCAAAAGCCAGCGGGGTCGCGTGCCGGGTCGCGAAAGGCGCTCGCGATCCTCGGTAGTACCGGGTCCGTGGGCGAGCAGACGCTCGCAGTCGCCCTGGCCGAGCCCGAGCGATTCAGCGTGGTCGCGCTCGCGGCCGGCCGGAACATCGAGAAGCTCGCCGAGCAGGTTCGCGTGTTCCGACCCGCGTTGGTATCGGTTGCCGAACCGGCCGGTGCAGCCGCGCTGCGCGATGCGCTGGGATCGGTCGATGTCGAGATCGTCGTCGGCGCGGAGGGACTCGACGCGGTCGCGAGCCATCCCGCCGATCTGGTGGTGTCGAGCCTGGTGGGTGCGGTCGGGTTGGCGCCCACGCTTGCAGCCATTCGCGCCGGTCGCGACGTCGCGCTCGCCAACAAAGAAGTCATGGTGATGGCCGGCGCGCTGGTGCTGCGCGAAGTCCAAAAGCACGACGTCGCGCTGCTGCCGGTCGATAGCGAACACAGCGCCATCTTTCAGGCGTTGGCGGGCCAGCGGGCCGAAGACGTCGCACGCCTGATCCTCACCGCGTCCGGCGGCCCGTTTCGTACCTGGACCTCCGAACAGATCGCCGAGGCGACCATCGAGCAGGCGCTCGATCACCCGAACTGGGACATGGGCCCGAAGATCACGATCGACTCGGCGACCTTGATGAACAAGGGGCTCGAGGTGATCGAGGCGCGTTGGCTGTTCGATACCCAGCCCGACTGCATCGACGTCGTGGTGCACCCCCAATCCATCATTCACTCGCTCGTAGAGTTCAAAGACAGCAGCGTGATCGCGCAGCTGGGACTTCCCGACATGCGGGTGCCGATCGTGGTGGCGCTTGCCCATCCAGAGCGAATCGCACTCGATGTCCCGCGGCTCGACTTGGCTGCGATCGGCAGGCTCGATTTCGAAGTCCCCGATCGCAAACGCTTCCCGTGCCTCGATCTCGCGTATGAGGCGCTTGGCCTGTCCGAGGCTGCGCCTGCGGTCGTCAACGCCGCCAATGAAATCGCCGTATCCGCGTTCCTGGCCGGACAGATCCGATTTACCCAGATCGCCGAAACCAACGGCGCCGTACTAAACTTGCACGCGAGCCGAATCGGCGACGCGCAAACCGGAGCCGATGGAGGGAGCGGCAGGCTGCGCGACCTCGACGATGTGCTCGAAGCCGATGCCTGGTCGCGAGCCTGCGCGCGCGACTGGCTGGCCGCGAGCGCCTGAGCGGAGGAACGAGGATTGGATTCGCTGTATACCGCGGGAAGCTGGACGTTTGCATTCGTGGGAATGTTGGGTGTTCTGGTTTTCGTCCACGAACTCGGTCACTTCCTGGTCGCGAAGGCCTGCGGCGTGCGGGTGCTGAAGTTTTCGCTCGGTTTCGGTCCGCCCATCGGGATCGGAAAGTTCAAGATGCGTTGGGAGCGCGGCCACACGGAGTACGTGGTCGGTTGTATTCCGCTGGGCGGCTTCGTGAAGATGCTCGGCGAGGTACCTGACGAAGCAGAAGATGAAATCGCGAAGGCCCACCCGAGCGAGACGCTGGGCGCCAAGCCGTTGTGGCAGAAACTGGCGGTCGTATTCGCCGGCCCGGGGATGAATCTGCTGCTTCCGGTGGTGGTCTTCACCGGGATCCTGTGGGTGGGCCTGCCGCAAGCCGGTAGCCGGATCGGCGAAGTCGAGCCGGGTTCCGCGGCGGCGCAGGCGGGGCTGTTGCCCGGTGATCGGCTGATATCGATCGACGGCGAACCCGTCGCGTGGTGGCGAGACCTGGAGGACGTGCTGGCGGAGCGAACCAGTGGACCCATCCAACTGGGCTACCAGCGCGACGATGTCGATGCCAGCGTGCGCGTGAACGCCCAGCCGCGCGGCCGCACCGACATGTTCGGCGAGGTTCGCGAAGTCGGCTGGCTCGGTGTCTATCACCGGCGTCCGCTTCCCGTACTCGGCTTCGACGACCGCACGGCGCCCGCCTACGTGGCGGGGCTTCGGACTGGCGACGCGGTCGTTTCGGTCGCGGGCAACCCGGTGGAAGATTGGTACTCGTTTACGCGAGCCTACGCTGAGGCCTGGCACCACTCGCCACTCGGATCGGGCGGCACCGTAGAGATCGAAGTTCGACGCGGCCCGGATCCCAGCGAGACCCAGGTGATCGAAGTGCCGGCTTCGGCCGATCTGGCCGCGCTGGGGGTATTGCGCGCCGACGTGCTGATCGCGCAGGTAGCGCCCGGTTCGGCGGCCGAGGAAGCCGGGCTCGTGGCTGGCGACGTGATCCTGTCGGTCGACGGTGCCACGATGAGCAGCTTCGACACGTTCGCCGCGGTCGTGCTCGAAAGCCGCGGGCGCGAACTCGCGCTGGAGATCGCGCGTGACGGGGAACGAAGTCTCGTCCAGGTAGCGCCGAGGCTCGTCAAGACGGATGTCACGGGGATCGGCATCGAAGTCGACCGGTACCGGATCGGCATCGTCGGGACGAACTTGCTCACGGTCGAAGGCGACACGCGCACCGAGACGGTGCGCAATCCGTTCGAAAGCGTGCCGCGCGCGGTCGGGTTGACGTTGGAGATCACGCGCGTGTTTCTGCGCGGTCTCGGCAAGATGTTCACCGGCGAAGTTTCGAGTGACCAGATCTCGGGTCCGATCGGCATCGCCGAGATCGCCGGCAAGGCACTCGAACGCGGTTGGATGGATTATCTGCACACGATGGTGCTGATCAGTATCAACCTGGGAATCATCAATTTGCTGCCGATCCCGATTCTCGACGGCGGCCAGGCCTTGGTCTTCCTGGTGGAGGGCGTGCGACGAGCTCCGTTGACGCTGCGCACCCGCGAGTTCGTACAGCAGATC
>JAJDAM010000316.1 GCA_029261905.1 Deltaproteobacteria bacterium | reverse complement strand
CCAGCCTGTTCCACTGGGACCTGCACCACAACCTCGAGTATCTCGGCGGCTGTGTCTATCGAGACACTGCAGGTCGTTTTGTCGATTATGCGGGCGCGGTGACGCGCGCGCTCGAAGACCGGGTCAAAGACTGGATGATCTTCAATGAACCACACGCCTTTACCGCGCTGGGATACCTGATCGGAACCCACGCACCCGGGCGTCGCGACGCCGACGCGTACTTCCGCGCAGTGCACACCGTCAACCTCGCGCAGTCGGATGCGTTTCGCGCGATCCGCGCCGAAAGCGCCGATGCGCGCATCGGATCGGCGTTCAGCATGTCCCCCTGCGAACCGCACGGCGACACCGACGCGGACGCCGCCGCCGCGGAACGATGGCACGCCTTCGCGAACCTCCTGTACCTCGAGCCCGCTTTGAACGGTCGCTATCCCGACGCGTTTCTCGAGGGACCACCGTTGGAGCGAATGGCTGTCGGGCGCGACGACCTCGAGCGACTCGCGGTACCGCTCGATCTGCTGGGCATCAACCTGTACACGCGGACGCTGGTCGCCCACAGCGAAACGGATCTGCTGGGCATGGGAATCCATGCGATTCCGATCGGAATGATGGGGGGCGAGATCGGCCCCAAAACCGACCTCGGCTGGGAAGTCTGGCCCGATGCGATCTACGACATGATCATGCGCATCACGCGCGACTACGACACGCCAGTCATCGAGATCACCGAGAACGGCTGCGCGTACAACGACGCGCCCGATGCCCGGGGGGTCATCGGCGACTACCGGCGCATCGACTACCACCGTGGATACCTCGAGGCGCTGGGTCGGGCGATCGAAGCGGGCGCCGATGTCAGGGGCTATCACGCATGGTCGCTGCTCGACAACTTCGAATGGTCCGAAGGGTATTCGCAGCGGTTCGGGCTGGCCTGGGTCGATTTCCCATCTGCTCGCCGCGTCCTGAAGGAATCCGGCCGGTGGTATGCGCGCGTAGCGGACCAAAACGGATTCGACACCTGATCGCGCCCGGCTCGATTTCCGCCCGCGGCGCAATCGGCCCGGGGTTGCTATAGAGAACGGCATGGATCAAGAAACTTCGCAGCTCTCGTCCAGCCGTCCGCAGGCACAGGAAGACATCGGTTCCTACGAGCCGCCGAAATACGAAGTCATTTCGCTCGATTGCGAAATCACCGCGTATGCACCGGACGACGGGGACGCCCCGCTCTTCTAGCCCCGTGCCTCGGGAACGACGCTGGTGAGACAGGCTTCGGGAACGGGCTTGTCGAAGCCTGGTCGTACGCCCCGTTGCGGGCCTGCGCGAAAGCCCCGAGCAGAGTCGAAAAGCCTGATCGATCTGGCGTTCGGCGGTTTCAAACGGTTCGTGCGTGATTCGCGGGTCGTGGCGAACGGGCCGAGTGCGAACACGTCAGACCATCCAAATTCCGATCAGTCCGATCAGAGAGGAGCTGCACTGTGAAGAATCGGGTCGTACTAGCCGTCCGCGAAGCGGTGAGGCGCTACTTCGTAGCGGGAATCCTGTTCTTCGCCCCGATCGGCGTCACGATCTGGGCGATCGCGTCGATCATCATCTGGCTCGACAATTTGTTGTTGCCGCGCCTGCTGAAAGTCGTGCTGCCCGATCTGGAAGAGCCGCCGCCGCTGCCGCTGGTCGGCATGCTCTTCACGTTCCTGGTGATCATTCTGTTGGGCGTGATCGCGCGCCACCTGCTCAGCGGCAATTTTCAACGCGCCTGGGAAACACTGCTGTCGCGGGTCCCGGTGGCTCGCAACATCTACGCCGGGGTCAAGCAACTTCTCGAAGCGATCTTCTCGTCATCGAGCCAGAGTTCGCGGTTCAACCGCGTGGTCCTCATCGAGTACCCGCGAAAGGGCGTCTACGCGCTGGCCTTCACGACCGGAGTCGCGCGTGGCATCGTTCAGGCCGCGACCGAAGCGAGCATGATCAACTGCTTCCTGCCGACCACGCCGAACCCCACTTCGGGGTTCTACCTGCTCGTGCCGGATTCCGAACTCATCGAGATCGATCTATCGATCGAAGACGCCTTCAAGCTCGTGATGTCGGCCGGACTCGTAACACCCGATGCCGTCGAGATCGGGGAAGCGTCTCCATCGGCGATCGCGCCGGCTGAACCAGGCGACAGCGCGGTTCCGCTCTCACGATTTCCCCAATCCGACCCCTGAAACACATCGCGAAGCCACGGGGCGAGCGGCCACCCGATCAAGGAACATCGACCGGAGCGGCCATCACCTGTGCGACCAACGTTCGGAAGCGTGCATGGGCCATCAATCCGAGCGTGTCCCCGCTCTCGACCATCGCGACGATTTCGGGATCCTCCATCAACGCGTTCAACTCCGGGTTGTGGCGCAAGCCACGGATCCTGGGCCCCACTTGTTCGAGGATTTCGCGAGCGGAGTCGCGGAACGCCTGCCCATCGGTCGCGGCGTCCTCATCGATCACACCGAGCGATGCGAGTTGGTGACGAAACGCCTCATCGCGGCTCAGTTCCAGAAAGCTGCGTTGGTTGAGCGCGGTGTCGATCGAGCCCTCTTCGACGTAGACCCAGAACGAGTTGTCGCGTTGGAGGTTTTGGATATGCGGGCTTTCGAGTACCTCTTGCAGCTCCGCGAGTGAATCCCCCGGGCGTCCAGCGATCCGCGCCATGACCTTGGCCGCGGGCCCAGAATCGGACATGGCGGATTCGACGCCCGCGACGACGATCGCTTCGGTCAGGCTGGCTGCGGTCGACGTGCTGACATCGGGAATCGATTCGACCCCCGTCAGCCGAAGCGCGTCGAGCCAGAGCACCAGATAACTGATCAACAAGGCAATGAATGCGCCGCGAAGCGCACCAAACGCGGCACCCACGAAACGATCGCGTGCGCTCTTGTCGCGCATTTCGCTGCGTCTCCGAACCACCCGGCTCAGAAGCGACATGACGACGAATGCCGCGACGAACCCCAGCGACCCGGCAATCGGAATACCGGCGATCTCGGGCAAACCGAGCCCCGTGGCGACGGCGGCGCCGAATTCCTGCCCCACCGCGATCGCGGCCCAGTAGCACGCGACCAGCGTCGCCACGCCCATCGCGGACACCGCCGCACCGCGGCGTGCACCCATCCAGGCGAAGCCACACAACAGCGCCAGCACCAATCCGTCGAGCCACATTGAAACCCTCCAATCGGCTCGTGGGACGATCCGCTGAAACGAAGCTCCACCGCCGGGATCATCCAGCCTTGGAACCAATTTCCCCCCGCGGGGAGTCAGCGTCAAGACTGGGTGCGGGAGAGCCGATAGCGCAGGCGCATGCGGCTCTCTTGCGCGGAAATGAAGGTTCGAACTTGATCGGCAGAACACTCGGCAACTACCTGTTCGAGGAGTTGATTGGCGAGGGTGGCGTGGGCGAGGTGTATCGGGCGACCGATACCCTCCTCAAGCGAACCGTCGCCATCAAGGCTCTTCGCGCCGATCTCGCAGCCGAACGCAAGGTCGTCGAGCGTTTCCGCGCCGAAGCGCAGGTCCTCGCGCAGCTCAATCACCCCAATATCGCGACGCTCTACACACTCGTCGAAGAAGGCGAGAGTCTCTGGATGGTGATGGAGTACGTCGAGGGAGAGACCTTCTCGGCGCTGGTGCGAAAGAACGGCCGCATCCCGGTGGCTCGAATCGTGCCGCTGTTTCGCCAGGCACTCGATGGGCTCGGGCTCGCTCACGAGCGCGGCATCATTCATCGCGACATCAAGGGCTCGAACATCATGCTGAGCTCAGACGAAGTCGTGAAGATCATGGACTTCGGCATCGCGCGAGCACTCGGATCCTCTCGCGTGACCCGCCATGGCCATATGGTCGGAACGCTTCAATACATGTCGCCCGAGCAGGTTCGCGGCGACGAGACCGATGCTCGATCCGATATCTACTCGCTCGGCATCCTGCTGTTTCATCTGCTGACAGGCCGTGTTCCATTCAAATTCGAGAACGACTACGAGCTGATGCAAGCTCAAATCGAGACGCCCCCGCCGTCGCCACGCCAGTTCGCACCCGAGATCCCGGTCGAGCTCGAACGAGTCGTGCTTCGGGCACTCGAGAAGAAGCCTGAGGATCGGTTTCCGAGCACCCAAGCCTTCGGCCAAGCGATGCAGAGCCTGGCGGATATCGCGGCCCAGGTGGCGACCAACCCCGAATCGCCGTGGCTCGATGACCACTCGCTCACGCCGACGCCTTCGACGTCGCGGCGGATCGAAACCACTCGAGTGATGGACGGCCACGATGCGAACACTGAAACCACGATCGACAAGGCGCCCGAGACACTCGTCAATGCCACCATCCAGGATGCAAGAGTCTTCGGTATCGGAGAGCTGTTGCGGACCCCGCTCACGCTTCGTCAGAGCGCAGCGGCGATTGGAGCGGTCAGCCTGCTGTTGGGGGTCAACTTGCTCGTCTATTCGAAACACGCGGCGCTCCCAGAAGTCGATGGCAACCCCGTGCAACAGACGCAAACGGCGGCGGCGGACGCAACCATCGAGCCGACAGTCGAGGCTCCGCGCGCAACACCCGTCGCTCCCGCAGGAGAGTCCGCAGAAGTCGCGGCTTCGGGCCTCGCGGGATCGCCGCCTACGCCGGTTCGCTCGCCCCCTATCGCGTCGAAGGGAGCACAGCAGATCCCATGGGTCGACACGGTGGG
>JAJDAM010000315.1 GCA_029261905.1 Deltaproteobacteria bacterium | reverse complement strand
CACCGGGGTTGTTGGTTGCGATGCCGCAACTAATGGACCCCAACTTTCATCGCGCCGTCGTCCTGCTGGTCCACCACGACATCAATGGGACTTTCGGGCTCGTGCTGAATCGGGCCACCGACATCGTTGCGCCAGAATTGTGCGAGACACTCGAAATCGATTGGTGTGGCGATCCGACCCAGGGGATCGATTGGGGAGGGCCCGTGCAGCCAGAAACCGGCTGGCTGCTGTTCGACCCGGCCGATCTCTCTCCACAGGATTCGGCAGAGAGTTTGGATGACGGTGTGCAGCCGATCCAAGAAGGTCTGAGTCTCGCTGGATCGATCGATACCCTTCGCCGCGTCGCGAGCGACCCGCCAGCGAAGGCGCGGCTGTTGCTCGGGTATGCCGGCTGGGGCCCCGGGCAGCTCGAAGCCGAATTGACCGAGGGAGCCTGGATCACGGCGCCGATATCCCAGAAAGTGGTGTTCGATGTAGCGGCCTGCGACATGTGGGAACACGTAGTCCGCGGTCTCGGAATCGACCCCGCGACGCTGATCTCGACGCGAGGGGTTCACTGACCCGCGTCGTGATGGATCGATCATTGATCCAGGGATGGATCCAGGGATGGATCACGCCCCCAGCCGGCTGGCTTCGGTCTGCGATCCGTACGGCTGGGTGATAAAAGCCTCGCTATCGCGGTGACGCAATCTCCCACTCAACGGTTCCGCTTCACATGCCGATGCAGTGGCATGTCGGAATCCGACGAAATTCTCGCGCTGCTCGATCCATCCAGTAAGTCCAAACTCGTCACGCTGGGGGAGGTGATCCCGCAGGTCGTGCGCCAGTTCTGCCACCACGGCGCGCTCGGTCTGATCGTGGTCGACGCATCGGTGATCGGCGGGATCGAGCGCTCGTTCGGTGACTCGGCTCGAGAGCAGGCGATGGTGACGGCCTGTGACGTGATCTACGGGGTGATTGGTGCCCGCCTGGACCTCGGAGATCTGGTGGTCTGCGGTGAAACCGGGCGCAGCGAAATCCTGGTCCTCGTGTTTCGCGACATGGACGATGTCGGTTTTTATTCGAAAGAACTGCCGGATCTCCAGCGGACTCTGGTCGCGGGGTTGGATCCAAGCCAACAGCGCATCGGGTACCCGCATCTCAAGAGATCCCCGTCACTGCCGGTCGGCGCGGCGACCTCTCTTCGCAACCCGACTCACTCGGCGCAGACCCAGATTCGAACAGCCGTCGATGAGGCGCGGAGTGATGCGCAATTGAACGAGCGCATCGGCGCCCGTCGACGGCGACAACAGCTGTTCGAGCTGGTAATCGCCGGGCGTGTCCGATCGGTCTACGAACCCATCGTCGACGTGAACACGCACACGGTGTTCGGCTACGAGGCACTCGCGCGGGGTCCCGAGGGCACCGAGTTGTACTCGGCGATGGCGCTGTTCCAGAGCGCGACCGACGAGGATCTGCTGTTCCAGCTCGATTGTCTGTGTCGCCGAAGCGGTCTCGATGGCGCACGCGATTTTCCGGCCGACGCGAAACTGTTCTTGAACATCAGGCCGACGACGATCTTCGACCCAGGGTTCCGGGCGGACGCGCTTCGACAGACGCTGGAAGGGTGCGGACTTTCGCCCAGCGATGTCGTGCTCGAAATCTCGGAACAGGAGTCGATCTCGAATTTCGAAATCTTCCGGGAGATCCGCGACTACTACGGAAACCTCGGCTTCCAGATCGCGATGGATGACGTCGGTACGGGCTATGCGAGTCTCGAATCGGTCATTGAACTCTCGCCAGAGTTCATCAAGGTCGACCGCGCGTTCGTTACGGGGATCGACCAGGACCCGACTCGGCAACAGCTACTGGCCGCGCTGCGGAGCGTGTCCGCGCAGATCGGAGCGCGAATCATCGGGGAGGGCCTCGATACGCTCGAAGAACTCGAAACGCTCGGTCAGCTCGAGATTCCGTTTGGTCAGGGCTGGCTGTTCGGCAAGCCCCACCCGCTGCGTACCGATACGTAGGTCTGATCCGCAGGCGTCTGATCCGAGCCGGGTCCGCCTCATCCTGGCCGATTCGAAACGCCATTCCCCCCGAGCGCTTTGTCCACCCGGGATTATAATCCTGCCATTCCGGGGGGACCTATGGCTCGAAAAATCCGTGTGGCGGCGGCGATCGTCGTGTTCGTCCTTGGACTCGTCGCGTTGTACCTCTATCACAGCATCACGTCGCTCGAATCCGCTCACGTGTCGGGTGACGTTCATATCGTGTTCGGGCTCGGAGGCAACGTCGGCATCCTGAGGACCGCCAAGGGCGCCGTCGTCGTCGACACCATGACCTTCCCGATTCAAGCCAGAGGGATCCGTGAACTGGCTACGGAATTGGGTGGCGGACCGGCCCGGGCAATCGTCAATACCCACTACCACAGCGACCACACCCACGGGAACCCGGCGTGGCCGGTCGGTATTCGGGTAGTCTCCACCGAACGAACACAGGCCTACCTGAACCTCTTCGATTCCGAGTTCTGGCAGGGCGATGCAGCGGGCACCGTTCCGAACGATACGTTCGAACAGACCCACGAGATGCGGATCGGTGACAAGACGATTCGGTCGTACTACATGGGGCGAGGGCACACCGACGGGGATCTGGTGGTTCTGTTCGTCGAAGATCGCGTGCTCCATGCCGGCGATCTGTTCTTCCACCGGTTCTATCCCAATATCGATCTGGAAGCCGGCGGTTCGGTTCGAGATTGGTCGGCGACGTTGGAGAAGGTGCTCGAGTTGGAATTCGACCACGTGATTCCCGGCCACGGTCCCGTTGCCAGTCGGGAAGACCTGGCAGGTTTCGCGCGGTTCATGAAAGAACTCGCCCAAACGGTCGGCCAGGCTGCAGCCAAGGGTCTGACGCTCGAACAAACACTAGAAACGGTGGACTTGAAAGAGGACGAAGGGTACAGCCCGATGGCGATCCCGCTGATCATGAACCTGGATCGCGACTTCGTGGTGAAGCGGGCCTGGGAAGAAGCTACCGGTGTAGTGAAGCCCGTCGCGCTGCCGTCGGAGTGAGTGCTCCGCTACCGCTCGCAACCACCCAATCGCAGACGCGTACCGAATGCGATGCCGAGGAGATTTCGTGAAAGACCTGTTTTCGATCGAAGGAAAAGTGGCCGTCGTGACCGGCGGATCGCGTGGGATCGGGTTGATGATCGCGCGCGGCTACGTGGAAGCCGGTGCGCGGGTCTACATCTCTTCGCGCAAAGCAGATGTATGCGACGAGGTAGCGAGCGAGCTTTCGAAACTCGGCACCTGTGTGTCGATTCCGGCAGACCTGTCGACCGAGGCGGAGGCCAACCGACTGGCCGGCGAGATCGCGCAGCGGGACTCCGAGGTTCACATTCTGGTCAATAACGCCGGAGCCAATTGGGGCGCACCCTATGAGCAGTATCCGGATTCAGCCTGGGACAAGGTGTTCGCGCTCAACGTCAAGGGGGTCTTCAACCTGACGCGCGCACTCACACCTCAGCTCCACAAGGCCGCAAGGCCTGGCGATCCCGCACGCGTCATCAACATCGGATCCATCGACGGTTTGTCGGTACCGGCGCTGGAAACATTCGCGTACTCGAGCAGCAAGGCGGGCGTCCACATGTTGACCCGTCACCTTGCGAAACGGCTCGCGCCGCAGGGGATCACAGTCAACGCGATCGCGCCGGGGCCATTCGAAAGCCAGATGATGGCGGCAACACTCGAACAGTTCGGCGACGCCATTGCGGCCAGCTGCCCGCTCGGCCGCATCGGTACCCCGGAAGACATGGCCGGTATCGCGATCTACCTGGCCTCTCGCGCCGGGGCCTACGTCACTGGCGCCGTCATTCCGGTCGACGGTGGTATCTCCACTACGAAGTAGAACGGTGCAGTAGAGTGCGCGTCATCCGAGCCGAACGTCAGTCGCCCTTTGCCGCGAGCTGCACGACGTCCGCTCCAGACGGGTTCTGGAACAACCGCAAACCAAAGTCGGCGGCGACGGCGAGCAGATGGTCGACGATGTCGGACTGGGTGGTCTCGTAGGTCGACCAGTCTGTGATGTTCGTAAAGCAGTAGATCTCGATGGGGAGTCCGTTCGCCGAGGGTGCGAGCTGTCGCACGATCAGCGTCATGTCTTGATGGATGACGGGGTGATTGCGGAGGTACTCGTAAATGTACCCGCGAAAAGTCCCCACGTTGGTCAGCCGCCGGATATCGGCATTGATGCTCGGATCCCGCCCATCGGTGGTATTGAACGCAGCCAGTTCTTCACGCTTGTTCGCGATGTAGTCCCGGAGGAGCGCGAACTTTCCGAACCGGTCGATTTCTTCGGGCGTGAGAAACCGGATCGACCCCATGTCGACGAACAGCGAACGTTTGATCCGCCGCCCGCCGGATTCGCCCATCGCACGCCAGTTCTTGAACGAGCCTTCGATGAATTTGTGGGTGGGAATCGTCGTGATGGTCTTGTCCCAATTCTGGACGCTGACGGTGTGCAACGCGATATCGACAACGTCGCCATCGGCATTGAAATCGGGCATCTCGATCCAGTCCCCGACGCGGATCAAATCGTTGCTCGTCAACTGCACGCTCGCGACGAGACTGAGAATCGTGTCTCTGAACACCAGCAACAATACGGCGGTCATCGCGCCGAGCCCGCTGAGGAAGATCAGGGGCGATTTGTCGAACAACGTCGCGACGATCAGCACGGCGACGACTCCGCCGATGATGAGCTTCAACAGTTGGACGTAGCCCTTGATGGGGCGGGATCGGTACCTCTCGAGACCCGAGTAGATTTCGTTGGTCGCGTTCAGCGCAGCACTGACGGAGAGTGCAATCAGCAGGAAGATCGCAGCGGACGCCAGCCGCGTGATCAGCGTGACGAACGATTCGTCGAGGCCCGGGACCAGCACGATGCCCGCACGGGTGACCATCGCTGGTGCCAACAATGCAACGCGAATGAAAAAGCGGGCCTTGACCAGGCGATCGTCCCACTTCGTTTCGCTGCGAGCGACGAAGTGTCGGATCCCGGCAACGATGATCCGGCGAATGATCAACAGCGAGAACCAGGCCGAAAATGCCACCGCGGCCAGCCCGAAGGCCTGGACCGCGATCGGGTCATTGACCCAACCGTCGAGTCCGAGACTCTCCCAGTCGATTTTCCAATCCATTCAGCACTCCAGGGGCCCGGATCACAGCGGCTCGTGGCGCGGCACCGGATCGGCGGGGGCGCAACGATACCATTCGGGAACGGACCGGGCGGCAGTATAATCGCGTTCCCGTAACAGTCTGGCTGGCCTGGAGATGCGGCTGGTGGAAAGAGATCCATTCGAAATGAACGTGCGAATACAGGGAGCTGAACGATGAAGATCAATGCGGCGATCTGCTGGGAAGCCGGCAAGGCCCTCGAGGTCGAGCAGATCGATCTCGAAGGACCCAAGCAAGGGGAATGTCTGGTGCGGCTTGCTGCTTCGGGTGTTTGTCACACCGACGCATTCACGATGAGCGGCGAGGACCCGGAAGGCGTGTTCCCGGTGGTACTCGGTCATGAGGGAGCTGGCGTGGTCGAAGAGGTAGGGCCGGGGGTCGAAGGCCTGAGTGTCGGTGACCACGTGATTCCGCTGTACATCCCCGAATGTCGACAGTGCAAATTCTGCATCTCGGGCAAAACGAATCTCTGCTTCAAACTGCGCGAGACGCAGGGGCGCGGTCTGATGCCCGACGGGACCAGTCGGCTATCGTAACAGGGCAAGCGGCTGCCTCACTTCATGGGGACATCGACGTTTGCCGAGTACACCGTCGTGCCCGAGATCGCACTGGCCAAGATCCGGCCGGACGCCCCGCTCGACAAGGTCTGCTTGTTCGGCTGTGCGGTGACGACTGGGATCGGCGCTGTGCTGCACACTGCGAAGGTCGAAGCGGGCTCGACGATGGCGGTGTTTGGGCTGGGTGGTGTCGGCCTGTCGGTGATCCAGGGTGGAGCGATTGCGGGTGCGGACCGCATCATCGCGATCGACACGAATCCGGCGAAATACGAGTTGGCCGGCCAGCTGGGTGCGACGGACTTCGTCAATCCCAAAGAGGTCGACGACCTCGAGGGCGCGATCATCGACATGACCGATGGGGGCGTCGACTATTCGTTCGAATGTGTCGGAAACGTCGACCTGATGGGCAAGGCAATGGCCTGCACGCATCGGGGCTGGGGCGAAGCGATCATCATCGGCGTCGCGGGCGCCGGGCAGGAGATCCACGCGCGACCGTTCCTGCTGGTGACGGGACGCTCCTGGCGCGGTTCGGCGTTTGGCGGCGTGCGCGGTCGTACGCAGCTGCCGCAGTTCGTGGATCGCTACATGTCGGGCCGAATCAAACTCGACGAGATGATCAACGCGACGATGCCGCTATCCGAAATCAACTCCGCATTCGACAAGATGCACGATGGCGAAGTCATCCGGAGCGTGTTGGTCTACTCATAAGGGATCGAGTAGGAGACGGAACAGACGCATGCCAGCGGGAAGACCCGCCCGCATCGGGTCTTCTTCAGCGTGGTTGGGTTCGATCGGAGTTCAGCCGCGCAGGCCGAGTAGTGCCAGACCGTCCCAGACGAACAATCGAACAGCGATCAGTGTCAGAACCGTTCGGTACAGCCGGATGAACCAGACTTCGCTGACGTGCTCGAGAAGGCGGCTACCGATCCATGTTCCCACGACCACACATACCGACAACAGAGCCAGCGGCAGTGCGAACTGGATGAATGCGAACCCGGTGACGCCGAACACCGCGATCTTTGCGAGGTGCCCGAGCGCCTGGCAAGCGGCTTTGGTGCCGATCAGCGCCTGTCGTGTCAGGCCGAGGCTCAAAAAGAACGGCGCAATCAACGGACCCGTAGCGCCGACCGTGATGTTCAGGAAGCCGACCACTCCTCCCAGCACCCAGAATCGGCGATGGGTGTCCGCGAGTTCGGGGTGCGTGCCGATCAACAGCAGCCGCGGCGCCCAGGTCGCAACCAGAACGAAAACACCGATCAGACAGCGCGCTCCAGCGGGTGGAAGGGACTCTGCGAGCGACAACCCCAGCAGGCCCATGGGAAACAGAAGTGCCCCATAGCGCCAGATGATGCTCCAGCGGATGTGCCGTCGCTGGATGATCGATCGAGAGCCGTTCGATACGAGTTGTACGGCACCGTGGATCGGGATTGCGATCAGCGGGTCATAGAAGATCAACATGACCGCAAGGAGTGTGATGCCACCGGCCATGCCGACGACCGCAGAAAGCACTGCCGTCAATACGGCGGCGAGGCACAGCAATGAAAGGTCGAGAACTTCCAATCGCTACGTCTGGCTCCGCGTCGATTGCCGTGTTCGAGTGTGCCCGGAGTCGCGTGTCGATTCCGATGCGGGCGTGGGTGTGGGCTCGGACTCAGGACGTCGACTCAACCAATCGATCAGCGAAAGCACGGCGCTGACATCGGGCAGGCGCCGGGTCGCAGCGGTCGAGGTGTCCGGACTTCCGACGCGGAACGTCGTCGCCAGCCCAGCCAGGAAGCGAAACGCATCTTCGTCCGTCTGGTCGTCGCCTACGTAGACTACCCGCACCGATTCGGACCAGGCCGGCCCGTATCGCGTGCGCAGAATGTGAAGCACCGCACGGCCCTTGTCCCAGCCGATGGGAGGTCGCGCTTCGACTGCGCAGTGTGCGTCGCGATCCTGGTAACCGGCCATCTGTATGATCGACCGGGCTTCTTCGATCAACTTGTCTCGCACGTCGTCGGCGACTGCACGGTAGTGGTAGGTGAGCGTCGGACCCTTCGCCTCGATCCATGCACCGCCGACAGCGAGCTTTTGCAACGAGCGGCACAGTTCATCGGCGCGCTCGCGGTAGTGGATGAGATCTTCGTGGATGAACTCGGGCATGTCCGTTCCGACGATCTGTAGTCCGTGATTTCCCGCGAACGTCAGGTTGGGTTGTTTCACCATCGCTTTGACGTCTTCGATGGCTCTGCCGCTGATCACCGCGATGTCCGTATCGTCGCGCGCAGCACAGGCTTCCAACGCGCCGCGCATCTTCTTTGACAGCTTCGCCTTCGAAGGGTGGTCGGTCAGTGGAGTCAACGTGCCGTCGTAGTCGAGAAAGAGCGCGAGCCGATATCGGCGGCTGAGAAAGTCCGCCAACCATGCCTCGAAGTCCGCGTCACCGAGCGGAACCAGTGACCTTCTCGATCCCGCGGCCGAGGCCAGAAAGCCCGTGACCCAGTGCTCGAGATCGTCTCGGCGCTCGCGGTTGCGCAGCGCGGTCATCCGTGAACGGCGTTCGTGTTCGCCCATTTCCAGGGCGCGATGAAGCCCCTCCGCGGTGCCGTCGACATCGTATGGATTGACGCGCAATACCTCGCGCATCGTATTCGCCGCGCCGGCCAGTTTCGACAGCACGAGAACCCCCGGAGGCCCGACCTGACACGCGACGAATTCCTTTGCGACCAGATTCATGCCGTCACGCAGCGGAGTCACGAGGGCGACATCAGCATCCCGATACAGCGCCGCCAACCGCTTGCGGGTGACCGAGCGGTAGAGGTAGCGGATGGGCGACCAGTTCGAGGTTGCGAAGCGTCCATTGATCCGGCCGACCGTCTCGTCGATCTCACGCTTGAGATTGCGATACTCCGCTACCTGCGAGCGGCTCGGGACCGCCAATTGAAGCAGCGTCACTTTCTCGCGGTGCTCTGGATGCAATTCGAGCAGACGTTCGAAGGCTTTGAACCGCTCGGGAATGCCCTTGGTGTAGTCGAGTCGGTCGACTCCGAGGACCACCTGCTCCCGCCGCGACTGCGATGCAGCGGGGGCGTCGATCGCCAACTGTTCGAACTCGTCGAATTCGATACCAATCGGATGGGATTCGATCTTCGTCGTGCGACCACCGTATTCGACCAACATCTCGTCCTGGTTGACCCGAGCGCCCAGGCTGCGTTCTACACAATCGAGAAAATTCTGCGCGTAGCCGCGAACATGGAAGCCGATCAGATCGCACGCGAGCATGCCTCGCAGCAGCTCGCGGTCCCAAGGCAACAAGCGGAAGATGTCGTAGGGCGGGAACGGTGTGTGCAGGAAGAATGAAAGCCGTGCGTCAGGACGCTCGCGACGTATCGAAGCCGGTGCGAGGAGCAGGTGATAATCGTGGATCCAGATGATCTCTGACCCATCCGACTCGCGAACCGCCACCTCACCGAATCGCTCGTTGATTCGGACATAGGTTTCCCAATCACGCACGGCGAAGCGTGCGCGGTCGGTCATCGAGTGCAGCAACGGCCAGAGGGTTCGGTTGGAAAAGCCGTGGTAGTAGCGGCTGACCTCCGATTCGGTCATTTCGACTGCGGCAACCCGGTAACCCGCGTCATCGGCATCGAGCTGGCCTTCGGGCAGATCGCCGCCCGGCCAACCGATCCAGGTGCCCCCGCGTTTGCGCAACACCGGTTCTACCGCAGCGACCAGGCCGCCCGGAGAGGGTCGCTGCTCGATCCCTGTTGCCGTCCGAACGAACGTGTAGGGGAGCCGGTTGCTCGCAACCAGAATCGGTCGCGCGCCTGCTTTCTGATTCTTCACTGCCACGATCTACCTGCTACCCGCCAGATGCTTCCGTCGGTTCGCCCAGTCTACCAACCCTGAGCATG
>JAJDAM010000314.1 GCA_029261905.1 Deltaproteobacteria bacterium | reverse complement strand
GATTTTGCCGAGAACATCGCTCGCGTGGCCACGCACAAGCCGCCTACACCGATGTCTCGGATCCTCCCGGGAAACGGCCCCAGGAAATCCGACCCGAGCAAGTCGACGGGCAGATCGACGGCCACCCGCGGATCTTCTCTCGTCTCCAGAATCTGGATGGCGGCATTGTCCGCGGCTGAACCGGGGAGCGGGATCTGCGCTGCGCCCACGATCAGTGGCCTGCCGGCGGGTTGCCGGTGCACGAGACCGGCTGCAAGCGTGTCCCGAGTCGGGAACCAGGTGTCATCTCGTGAATCCTCTGTGGCGTGAGTCGAAGCTTCGGCTTGGACATCCGATCGACCTCCGGCGAGAGAGCGGTCACGCTGCGATGATTCCTTCGCGAATCGCGTAGCGAACCAGTTCGGACGCCTTGTGGGCACCGAGACGATCCATCAATGCCGCGCGATGGGTCTGCACGGTCTTTTGCGCGATGCCGAGTTCGGTGGCGATCAAAGGAGTCGACATCCCTTCCGCGATCAGCTGCAACACTTCTCGCTGTCTGCTCGTGATGCCGGTCTTGCCGTGCATTCTCCAGCCCGAGGTCACGGTATCCACGATATCCTCAGCGACGGACGGGGACAGATACGACCCACCGGCACGCACCTTGTGGATCGCCTCGACCAGTTGGCTCACCGGTGCGCTCTTGGGCACGAAGCCGCACGCGCCAGCAACGAGAGCCTGTGTGACGTCTGACGGACCACCCAGACCCGAGAGTGCTATGCAACGCGTCTGAGAACTGACACCGGAGATGCGTTGAATTGCAGCGATCCCGCTGAGGCGCGGTAGCCGGGTATCGATCAGCGCGATCTGCGGCTGCTTCTCAGCTGCAGCTGCGACCGTTTGGGGTCCGTCCTCGCATTCAGCGACGATTTCGAATCCGGTTTGCCCTTCCAGAATCCCGCGGAGGCCTTCGCGGAACATCCTTTGTGAGTCCGCTATGAGAATCGATGTCAGCATTTTGTTGGTTCTCCTGCGATAGGTTCGCCGTTCGGCCGGCTTTTCTATCCATTCGGCCATCGGGCAACCGCCCCAATCCGACGTTCCACCCATTCTCGAATGTTTTTCAGCCGATCCATGCCTCAGTCGAAACACCTGCTCCTACACGACGTAGTCATATTCCGCTACGTGGTTTTACTCAGAACCCGTAGGCGAATACGCCCGATTGTGTTCCTCCATCTGCGAAAGCGCATCCCGCGCCGCAAGTCGGTATGCCTCTGCCGGTCCGGGCGAATTCAAGATGGCTCCGGCCAGATGGTTGACCGTCGCTTCGCGACGTAGGTATTCGAAACCAAGCTGCAGTGTGTCGCCCGCGCAGATTCCGACTACGTGAACTCCGATGAGCCGACCGGTATCGGCGTGCGCGACGAGCTTGAGAAGCCCACCTTCGGATCCGGTACCCCAACCGCCTTTCGGCGGATACGCGGTCACGCCGACGACATGCTGAACGTCCAGCCGGTCGCATGCCTCGGCACTCAGCCCGACGGTCGCCAACTCCGGAATCGAGTGGACGAAATGCGGTGCTTGGTCCTCGAGTTCCGGGTCGAGCCCCGCGGCATGAAGGACCGCAACTCTTGCGAGATGGTTCTGGAGCGCCTGATTTCGGGAAAGTCCACTCACGTCGCCGATCCCGTAGATGCCCGGCTGCGAGGTGAGGCAGAACTCATCCGTGATGAGAAACCCACTCGCATCTCGGCCCAGCTCGATCTCCTCTACGCCGGGGAGCGCCTGTTCTCGGACGCGCCCAGCGCAAACCGCGACGCACTCGCACTCTTCGATTCTTCCGCTGCTCAAAGTCAGCCGCGCATAGGGCTCCCGCTGATCCGGGAACACTTCGACTCCCGTGATCTCTTCGTTCAGCACGATGTCGATCCCGGCATCGTGCATGCTCGGATGCAGGATTTGCAGGAGGTCGCGGTCGATCCCCCGCATCAGCTGTCCCCGACGGTCGATCAACACGACCGAAGCCCCCAGGGCCGCATAAACGGAAGCCAGCTCACAACCCTCCTCGTTGGCGCCAATTACAGCCACGCTTCGCGGCAGTTCGCTTCGCTCAAAAATCGAATCGTCATCGCAGATCGTGCGATCGTCGAAGGGGAAGAATTCCGGCCGCCTGGGCCGGCTGGGTTCCGAAAGGATGACCGCGCCAGCACTGCGCAGTTCCGAACCGATCTCCAAAACCAAGGGCTCGCGGAATCGGAAAGGTTTTCGCAGCTGTCGGACCTTCGATTCCTCCAGGTCGAGGCGCAGGCCCTCAACGTGCTCGGCCACCGTGCTTTCGATTCTTCGCAGCGCGTCGCACGCTGCGAGGCGAATCTGTCGTTGCGACCGGGCAGCGCGTGGCCCTCCCGTTCCGTTGGTCAGGATTCTGCAGGCCAGCGAGCGTCTCAACATGGAAAAATCTTGATTGAATCCAGGTTCGGACTCGGGAGGGAGAATGAGCAGGACGTCCGCACCCAGCCGCTTCGCTTCGAGCGCGGCTGTGTGCGCGGCCGGGCCATCCCCGATCACGATCAGGTCGTGACGCACCTTCTTCCTCCCATTCGTCCGATCACGGGTTCGGCACGACCGTGGTTCGTCCGGATCGGTCGAAACGACCATGCATGCTAGATAGTCACGGTTCTGTGTAGTGCGAACAGGCGATGGGTAAGTCGGTGATTCACCCCGGCAAGCGAAACAGGAACGAATAATTGGCTTCTTATATTCAAGTCTGATTCATCACGGATCGATGAGCGACAGACCAGACGTCGTGTCATACCAAGGGGTTCCGAAATGACTTCAGAAAGGCCTGTCGCGCGCGTACTCCTGTCGGAGGACACGAGTTTCTATCGGACGCGCTTGTCAACAGTGATCGAGGAGGATGGACACCAGGCGGTGAAGTGTGAGGGCGACGATCTCGTCGGAGCACTCGAAGCCGTCGGGCCGCCTCTGGCGCTGATCATCGTTCCCTTGTACCCACGACCCGAAGAGATGCTCGAGGCGCTTCGTCGGGCCAGCGAACTGGAATGGCTTTCCACTGTTCCCATTTTGGGGATCAGCGCGTCGAGTCTGCATGGACTCGACCTGTGGCAGCTACGAGCTCTCGGCGTCGTCGGCGTGGTCGACCGGCATTCGCTGCCGGAGCACGTTCGTTTTCGCGTGTCTCAGCTTCTGTTCGGCGGCAAGGGCGCGCGGGTAAACCGGCGGGCTCTGTGCGATTTCCCCGTGAAGGTCGTGATCGAGGGGGAGACCAACACCGCGCGCGCGATCACTCTTTCGGAAGGCGGGATGGGACTCTCGTGCGACTGTGCGATCGAAGTGAACACGAAGGTCACGGTGCACTTCGGAATGCCCGCACAAGGAGGCGAAATTCACCAGGCAGAGGGGCGGATCGTACACTCGAGGGTTGTCGCGCGCCCCGAACGCCGATATGAGCTGGGCCTGTTCTTTTATCCACAAGAGCCGGCATTCCACCGCGCAATGGCCACTGAGGTCGCGAGGCTGCTCGCCACCGAGCGGTAGTTCGTTCGAGCCCCTAATTTCAAATTGAAATCGCGCCCACGCGGTTCCAAATTCTCGAGTGCCGCATCCCGTGTACGGGATACTGCGTACGTGGTGCTGCGTATTTCGCGTGACACCGCGGAAGCTACGTTCGCTTTGGGGATTGGAGGGGCGGATGACGCAGACTCGAATTGTTCTGGCGGACGGCCACGAAATGGTCCGAGAAGGCTTGCGGATGATCCTGGAGCAACATCCGGGATTCGAGGTCGTCGGGGAAGCCTGCGACGGGCCTACCGCGATCGAACAGGTGGAGAAGCTCGCTCCCGACGTTCTCGTAGCCGAGATGTGGTTAGCTCGCCTTTCGGGCATTGCGGTGACTACGCAAATTCTAAAAAACCATTCCTCGGTTCGTGTCGTGGTGCTGACACTGCAAGAGGACTTGCGGTTCGTCGAGGATTCGCTGCGGGCGGGCGCCTCGGCCTGCATTTCGAAAGTGTGCGCTGCAGTAGAACTCATCAATGCGGTGGAAGCCGTGCGAGAAGGTCGGAAGTACCTCTCTCCCGCAGTAGCCGAAGCCATGATGGAGCGGGTGATCCATCCCGAACGCCTCTGTGGCCGAGTACTTTCCGCACTCACGTCGCGTGAATCCGAAATTCTGCAACGGCTCGCCGAAGGGCAGAGCGCCAAGGAGATCGGCAAAGACCTTCACATCTCGGGGCGCACCGCCGAGTCCCATCGCGCGAACTTGATGCGGAAGTTGAATGTAAAGAAGACAGCAGGTCTCGTGCGGATTGCGATTCGGGAGGGGTTGGTCGCTCCCTGACGCTCCACAGGAGAGCAGGACTCGTGGGTCAGGGGCATGCTCGGCCGGCGGAGGCCCCGCCGGCCGAGCGTTTGCCTTGTTCGACTCAGGTGCTGCTAGGTGCGGTCCCCCTGGATCAACCAGCCGATATCATCGCCACCGGTCGCGGTGAGCGTCGTGGTGTCGTTGAAGCTGGTATTGAAGGTGCCGTCCGGACCGGCTGACAGACAAACGACCGCGTGGCGATCTTCTTCTGCCGGCGTCACACCGTTGACGCCCGCTCCGTCCAGGTACCGGACGTTGCAGACATAGGGAGCTCCCCAGGGATCGAGCGGCACCTGCTTCAGGTACGGACCGTTCCAACCCGGGGGTTCCGGTGTGGTCGCGCTGGCCGCGTACAACGGGTTCACAGCGCCCGCGCGATTGCGGATCAGGTGATCCTCGAGTGCTCCCGCGGTCCCTCCGCTGCCACCGCCGTCCCAGTTGGCTGCGCCGGTCGCTCCGGTACCTCCGGGAATGTTGGCGGCACTGATCTGCGCCGCCGGCAGGCCAACGAGACGCGAAATTTCACCCGCGTCATTGGGGTTGGCGTCTCCGTTGACAGGCCAACGACCCACGTCGACGTTGAACGCCAGGATCGCCTGACCGATCGCCTGCGAATCGGACAACGCACGCGCGCGCCGTCCATCGTTGATGTACTTGACCACCATGGGTGTCAGCGCCGCCGACATGATCGCGAGAATCGCGACCGCAACCAGGATCTCGATCAAGGTGAAGCCGGATTCGTTCCGGCGCTGATGGTTTTTTGTTTTCATTTCTTGCTCTCCTCAATGTCTCCACAATGGAGTACGTGAATCCAATCCCGAACCGACTCCGGGGCGCGACTGAGAGCCCCCCGTGTCACTGATTTCTGCGAGTCTCAGGCGTACTCGCGCGACCGACTCGTTCCCCTGCGCGGCAAGCGCCAGGTATCGGTCGTAGTGATGGGCTGCCCGCATCGGCTCGCCGTCGCGATCCTCAGCCAGTGCGAGGTTGAGGGTCGCTTCGGCACAGGACGGATCGATCCGCAGGGCTGCGTCGAGAACCTCGCGCGCCTCTGCGATCTGGCCGCTGCGGATCAGCGCGGCGCCGAGGTTCGTCAGCACGTGCACGTCGCTCGGCGCCAGTTGGCGCGCCGAGCGCAACTCGTCGATCGCGCGTGCGATCGTTCCCTCACGAAGTGAGAGCACCCCAGCCAGCGCATGCGCGGCCGGATACGCGGGCTGAGCGACGAGCGCTCTGTCGACCCAGTCGCGGGCGTCGGCCGGATTGCCGCTGGTCAGTTCGACCCGGGCCAGGTTGACCATCGCCTCCACGAACAGGGAGTCCGCGGACAATGCCTTCGCGTAGCCACTTCTCGCCGCGTCGATGTCGCCGCGCCGGTCGGCTGCGAGCGCGCGACGAAAATCGAGAGAACTCGCTTCGTACTCGCTGAGTTCCGGAACCACGATCGGGTCGTCGGCGTTCGCGGTGGTATTCCACAGCGGACCCGCGATGGAAAGGAACAGGATCGTCAGCCAGCGCATCATCGTACTGCCCCCACGTTTCCGTACGACTCGAAAAAGGGACGCCGCCACCAGGGCCAGATGGCGCGCTCGCCCCGGAGTTGATCGATCGCGGCGAGGTCCGCATCGAGCATGTTGGTGACCTGCTCGATCCGTGGCGGATCGAGAACGTGCGGTGTCAAGAAGATCACGAGTTCGGTTCGCAGCTCCTGGTTGTCGATCCGCCGAAACAGCGCTCCCAAGCCGGGAATCGAACCGAGCCCGGGTACGCGCAGCTCTTTTTCGATCTCCCGCGTTCGGACCAGGCCCCCGATCGCAATCGTGGTGCCATCCGGTACCCGAACGACCATGTCTGCCTCGCGCAGATCGACCACAGGCAGGCTCCCGTTCTGCGGCAGGTTCGGATCCGACGTAGGTTGGAACTTCACGTCGACGATCTCCGAGACGCTGGGCCGAATGTGGAGCGTTACCTCGGACCGATTGGAGACCTGCGGGGTGACGTCGAGCGTGACCCCGACGGGGATGATCTGCGGGCGAAATTCCGTGGTCTGGATGACGGCGCTCTCGGTGGCGACGGTCTCGACCTCGCCGACGAAAAACACTTCGTTGCGTACGACTTTGATCAACGCCTTGTGGTTGTTGAGCGTCGTGATCCGTGGTGTCGATACTACGCGGACGTCGGTCTGGGTCGCGATCGCGCGCAGGATCGCACCGAAGTCGCCTTTGGCGAATCCCAGCTGGATCCCACCGTCGTTCAGAACCGGGGCAAGCGATTGAGCTACCGCTGCTGGAGCGAGGCCGGGGGTGATCATCCGGGCGAAGACGCCGGCTTCCTTGATGGCTACCTCGTAGTCGATTCCCAGGTCGAGGTCATCACCGAGCGTGATCTCGACGAACTGCGCATTGATCAGCACCTGGTATTCGAGTCTCTCGGCGACAGCCTCGAGGTAGCGCTCCACCGCCTCGAGGATGGCAGGCTCTGCGGTAGCCGAAACGATCGCTGACTGTCGCGACACGAACACACGACGGCTCGGCCGTTCGCCGCCCGGGGAGTCGCCCTCGGTGGATGTTTCGTCCGTCGTGGCATCCGGCGAACCGAACACGATCGTGCGCACCGCCTGCTCGACTTCTGTCCAGAAATCCGCGCTATGCGTGGTCGTGACACGCGACAAACTACTGTCGCCCACCTCGCTGGCCTCTCCCTCGCCGATGGACGGCGCTGCGCCGATGAAACCCGCGAGCGCGACATCCGAAGTACCCTCTCGCGAATAATTCGGATAGTCGACGCGGTAGATGCGGGTCTCGCTACCGATCCGAGAAACCCGGAGCACGCCGCCGTCGATCGAGTAGCGATATCCGCGGTTCGTGATGATGTGATCGAGTGCGTCGAGCAGACTGACGTTCTGCAGATCCGCGGTGACGGTGCCCA